>JBGTEH010000435.1:0-2491 GCA_041747915.1 Ilumatobacteraceae bacterium | reverse complement strand
GGTCAGCTCTCGCTGCTCTCCGAGGTCTGAGAGCCCCTGTCGTGTCTGCTCGTCGCTTCGCTCGTTCTTCAAGTTTCAGACAGGTGCCCGCGCGCAGGTGGGAGCGATCATGATCAGGGTGACGACGTTGTATGCGTCGGGAGCGGGAGTGTCCGCTGCCTACTACACGGGCTACCTGACGAAGGCCGACGGTGAACAGCCGGGTGTGTGGGCCGGGTCCCAGGCACGAGGACTCGGCTTGTCGGGGGAGGTGACGACCGAGGCCCTCGAAGCACTTCTGTCGGGCCACCATCCGACGACCGGGATGCAGCTCGGACGGGGGTTGGAGGATCGGGTGGACCGTCATGGCAACACGATCAAGGCGGTGGCGGGGTATGACGCGACGTTGTCGGCACCGAAGTCGTTGTCGGTGCTGTGGGCACTGACGGGCGACGAGCGGTTCGCCGAGTGTCACGACGTCGCGGTCAACGCGGTGGTGGCGATGGTGGAGAAGTACGGCTCGACGACTCGGATCCGTTCGAACGGTTCCCGGTTGCATCCGGAGACGGGTGGGTTGACGGTGGGGGTGTTTCGTCAATCGACGAGCCGTGCGGATGATCCGCAGTTGCATACCCATGTGGTGATCTCGGCGAAGGTCCAGACCGCGGATGGTCGCTGGTACGCGTTGGATGCGTTGACGTTGAAGAAGTATCAGCAAGCGTTCGGGTACCTGTATCAGTCGGTGTTGCGCGCGGAGGTGACCGCCCGGTTCGGGGTGGTGTTCGATCCGATCGTGAACGGCCAAGCCGAGATCGCCGGCGTCCCCACCGAGCTCCTTCAACAGTTTTCGAAGCGCGCCCGTGAGATCGATGTGGAGATGGGTGACAAGCTCGCCGAGTTCTTCGATCGTGAGGGTCGTGATCCGTCGGGGTTCGAGTACGCGGCGATGGAACGCGAGGCCGCGGTCGACACCCGTGCGAAGAAGTCCGGGCTCGGCGTGCCGGATCTGCGTACACGCTGGGAACGCGAAGCCGCCAGCGTGGGCATCGACGCCGCCGCGCTCACCACGGCGGTCACTGATGCGTCTCGACAGCACCGGTTGGAGGTGTGGCCGCTGGATGTGTCGGAGGTGGTGGAGTCGTTGTCGTCGCGGCAGTCGACGTGGAATCGGATGGACGTGCTGCGCACGATCTGCGACACCGGGACCGCACAACCCGGACACGACGGTGCCAGTTGGGCGGGAGCACTCGATTCGTCGGTGAACACGGTGTTGGAGTCGTGTTTCGATTTGGACCCGGTCGGTGATGGCACGGCGCGGCGGGGGTCGGATGGTCGGTCGGTGTGGATCGAGCCGATCACGAATCAGGCCACCAGCGACCACATCCTCACCCAGGAAGAACACATCCTCAGCTGGGCGCTCGACGCGCAGGCCGACAACCCGACGCCGTCGTCGACGATCACCGATGTCGCGTTGGATGACGGCCAGTACGCGTCGGCGAGTGCGGTGGCCGGTGATGATCGGTTGGTGTTGGTGGTGGGCCCGGCGGGGGCGGGCAAGACCCGTATGTTGCAGGCTGCCGTGTCCGACCTCCACGGACAGCGGCGGGCGGTGATGGGGTTGGCGCCCACGGCGAAGGCGGCCCGGGTCCTTCAGGCCGAGATGGGCGTGATTGCTGACACGGTCGCCAAGCTCCTCTACGAATTGGATCGACCAGACAGCGACGACTCGTGGTGGGATGCAGGGCCGGGGATGACGGTGATCGTTGACGAGGCCGGCATGTTGAACACCTCGGACCTGTCGCGCCTCGTGACCCATGCCGAGCATCGCCAGTGGCGACTCGCCCTGGTCGGTGACCCCCACCAGCTCCAAGCGGTCGGTCGTGGAGGAATGTTCCTCGAGTTGTGCGACACCGGCCGTCGCGTGGAGTTGGAGCATCTTCACCGGTTCGCGAACCGGTGGGAAGCGGCCGCGTCACTGGAGTTGCGTCGCGGCAACCCGTCTGCACTCGACACCTACGCAGCGCACGGCCGGATTCGGGCGGGGACGTTCGCCGAGCATCTCGACACGATCGGCGACCTCTGGCTGCAGTGTCGGAGCGAGGGTGAGTCGTTGTCGATCATCACGACACGCACCGAACACGTCAACGTCATCAATGATCACATCCAGCAACGCCGACTCGACACCGGCGAACTCGACCAGTCAACTCTCGCCCAGGTCAACGATGCGTGGGTGATGGTCGGCGACATCGTGGCGACGCGCCGCAATGAACGCCGCCTGCGCACCTCGGTTGGGGAGCCGGTGCGGAATCGTGAACGCTGGACGGTTACAGCCACGGACAGCCTCGAAGAGGGTGATGTGACCGTGACCCGTCTCGACGGACACGGCACCATCACCCTGCCGCGTGACTACGTCCGCCAACACATGCAACTCGCCTACGCCACCACCGAACCCGGCGCCCAAGGCGACACCTCCGGAATCGGCGTCACCCTCGCCACCAACGCGACAACGAGA
>JBGTEH010000434.1:0-11625 GCA_041747915.1 Ilumatobacteraceae bacterium | reverse complement strand
CACGGGCCCCGGTAGGGTTGCGGAGTCCATATTGGCCCTGCCCCATACCGGGGCTCCCGCTGCGGCGCTGTCATCAGGCAGTCGTAGGGGATCCGAAGGGAGGAATCACGCATGAAGCGTGCATACGAATTGATGATCATCATCGACGGCGACGTCGATGACCCCAAGGCTCAGGCCTGGATGAAGACGGTCACCGACGGCGTCGTTGCCGCAGGTGGCGAACTCCACGGCAAGATCGACTGGTGGGGCAAGCGCCAGTTCGCCTATCCGATCAACAAGAAGCCGTCCGGGTACTACCTGGTGGCTGAAGTGGTCGCTCCCGCCGGTTCGCTCGACGAACTCGAGCGCACGCTGCGCCTCGCGGACGACATCGTTCGCCACAAGCTCATCCGTCTGCCCGAGGCCGAGGCCGAGCGCCGCGGCATGGCAGTCGTCGCCGCCTGAGCGGCGCGGCAACACAAAGGGGAATCACATGGCATCGGAAAACAGCGTCACGCTGGTCGGGAACCTCACCAAGGACCCTGAGCTGCGCTACACACCGAGCGGCGCCGGCGTTGCGAGCTTCGGGCTCGCCGTCAATCGTCGATACCAACAGAACGGTGAATGGCAAGAGCAGGTGTCGTTCTTCAACATCGTCGCCTGGTCCGAACTGGGCGAGAACGCCGCCGCCAGTCTGAGCAAGGGCATGCGCGTCATCGTCACCGGTCGTCTCGAGCAGCGCTCGTACGAGACCAAGGAAGGCGAGAAGCGCAGCGTCACCGAGATCCGCGCCGAAGAGCTCGGCCCGAGCCTGCGTTGGGCGCAGGCTCAAGTCGAGCGCATCAGCCGCGACGACGCCACCGCCCGCAGTGGCTCGAGTGCCGGCGGTGGCGGCGCCAGCCGAGCACCCGATCCTGTGTACGGCGACGAAGAGCCGTTCTGACCAATCTGAATCATCACTCGAAAGAAGCACCATGGCCAGCAAGAAGAACAAGGCGCGTAGCGCCCGCGACCTGAACCCTCGCAAATTCAAGAAGAAGACCAGCGTCCTGGTCATCGACAAGGTCGAGTACATCGACTACAAGGACGTCGATCTCCTGGGTCGCTTCATGAGCGACCGCGCCAAGATCAAGAACCGCCGCGTGGCGGGCAACACACTCCAGCAGCAACGCGAGATCGCCAATGCCGTCAAGGTTGCCCGCGAGATGGCGTTGCTCCCCTACGCCAAGCGAGTCGCATCGACGCGCACCGGCGGTCGAGGCCGCGACGGTGGTCGCGACGGCGGACGTGAGGGTGGCCGCGATCGCGAGACCAGCTTGAGCGACAGCGTCAACGACACTGCCGTCGATGTTGTCGACGACGAATCCAGCGACGAGTCGATCGACGTCGCCGAGACCGAGGAGAGCTGAGATGAAGATCATTCTTCGTTCCGATCTCGACGGCCTCGGCAAGCGAGGCGACATCGTCGAGGTGGCCGACGGGCACGCCCGCAACTTCCTGTTCCCGAAGGGCCATGCCATCGCGGCCTCCGAGGGCGCGGTGGCGCAGGCCGGTCAGATGCGCCAGGCTCGCGATCAGCGTGATTCCAGCGCTCGGGAAGCGGCGACAACCATTGCGAGCACTCTGGTGCCCAAGGTGATCACGGTGTCAGCCAAGGCGGGCCCGGAGGGCAAGCTCTTCGGTTCGATCACCTCAGCCGATGTCGTCGCCGCCGTTCACGATCAGACCGACATCGAACTCGATCGTCGCCAGATCGAGATCGATGTGATCAAGACCGTCGGCCAGCACACGGTGACCGCGTCGCTGCACAACGACGTGTCGTTCCCGATCACCATCGACGTCGTCGCCGCAGTCGGCTGACCTGGAACGCTGGTGTCAGACACCAGCGTTACATCCTGGTAATGGTTCCGAGCGCGAGGCCACGGCCGGACGCGTCCGTCCACAGGTTGTCCACAACTGCTCGGTCCACAGGACCGGGCGGTTGCCCACAGGCAGTCAACAGGCAAGACCCAGGGTTGTTCCTCTTCCGCTGCACAGCAAACCCCTGAGAGAGTGGGGTCCCCATGTCGATCGACCGAGAACCTGGATTCAACCGCCCCGATCGAACCAGCTCCTCGTCGAGCCGTTCCGGGCGGGTCCCTCCTCACAACCTGCAAGCCGAGGAGTCGGTACTCGGCGCGTTGCTGCTTTCTCGCGACGCCATCGGTGTCGTGGGTGAGGCCGGGCTCAACGTTCGCGACTTCTACAGCCCCGCGCACCAGCAGGTCTTCGACTCGATCCGGTCGCTGTACTCCTCGTCTGGGCCCGTCGACGTGGTCACTGTCGCCGACGAGCTTCGGCGCCACGGTCTCCTCGACGAGATTGGTGGCATCGAGCGTCTCAACGACCTGCAGAACGCGACGCCGTCGGTGTCGGGTGCCGAGCACTATGCGCGCATCGTGATGGACACGGCGCTGCTGCGCCGTCTGATTCACACCGCGGGCGAGATCACCGACCTTGCGTTCAGCGAGCCCGACGATGTCACCAAGGCCGTCGATCTGGCCGAATCGAAGATGTTCGAGGTTGCCGAAGACCGTGTGGTCGACTCGACTCGACAGATCCAAGAGCTGCTCAACGAGACGATGGATCAACTCGAGGAGAACTACGAACGTGGCGACACGATCACCGGCGCGGCAACAGGCTACGACGACCTCGACGAGCTCCTCTCGGGCTTGCAGCCCAGCACGCTGAACATCGTCGGCGCCCGCCCGGCTATGGGCAAAACCAGTTTCGGCCTGGGCATGGCGACGCACATCGCCAAGCATTCCGGCAAGCCGGTGCTGGTGTTCTCGCTCGAGATGGGCCATTCGGAACTCACGCAGCGCATCCTCGCGAGTGAAGCAAAGGTCGACTCCACCAAGTTGCGTACGGGCAAGCTGAGCGAGAGCGACTGGTCCAAGATCGGCCTCGCAGTCGGTCGTTTGGAGGTGCCGTTGTTCCTCGACGACAACCCGCAGGTGACCGTGATGGAGATCCGTGCCAAGGCGCGGCGCATCAAGGCGCAGCACGGCGGGCTGGCGCTGATCATGATCGACTACCTGCAGTTGATGAGCGGCAGCGGACGTTCGGAGAACCGTCAGCTCGAAGTCAGCGAGATCAGCCGAAACCTGAAGGTGCTCGCCCGCGAACTCGAAGTACCGATCGTTGCGCTCAGCCAGCTCAGCCGAAACCTCGAGGCCCGATCCGACAAGCGCCCGATGCTCGCCGACTTGCGTGAATCGGGCTCGCTGGAGCAGGACGCCGACGTCGTCATGTTCCTCTATCGCGACGAGGTGTACAACTCGGAGTCGCCCGACAAGGGTTCCGCCGAGGTGATCGTGTCGAAGCATCGATCAGGCCCGATCGGCACCAAGCGCCTCGTCTTTCTCGGGCAGTACACCAGGTTCGACAACGCCGCCCGCTCGATGTAGCCGCCGAGCACCCGAACGCTTTGCGATCAGAGATGAGCGCAGGGGGTGCGCTTGGGCTCTCATCGCAACGAAGATCGGGCGTGCGTCGACTCACCAGTGGCGCAGGTCGATCGGCCAGCGGTCCTTCAGGTCGTCGCCATCCACCATCCAGAACTGCTCGTGGCGAGCGACCGTCGGGTCGACGTGCGACGGCCAGATCCTGACCCGGTCACCGACCTTCCAGTCGGTGAGTTCGCGTGGCAGCAGGGTGATGTGCTCGTCGGAACAGAAGAACACGTCACCGTGGTCCCATGCCGGATTACCGTGGTCCATCCCGAATGCTTTCAGCCCAGCATCGGCGATGATCCAACCCTTCGCGCTCGTCGACACGACCGTGGCCAGCACCGACAGCGCCCTCTCGAACGGCGACTCGAGTTCGTCGTATTGGGTGTCCATCAGCATGTACGAACCCGCCTGTATCTCGGTGCACCAGGTGTTGATGTCGAACGTGCCGGTTCCGCCCCCCGACACGATGTCGCCGCCGACCACCTCGTGGGCTCGCAACAGGATCTCCATCGCCGCTTCGACCTTCTCGCGCTTGACGTTGCGATCGTGGATCATCATCAGGTGACCCTCGTATCCCATCACGCCGCGCACATCGAGACCCGCAGCTCTTGCGCGATCGGCGAGTCGACCAGCGTCGTCGAGTTCGCAGCCGCATCGTGGCAGACCCACGTCGATGTCGACGAGCACCGACCGAATCCCTCCGCGAATTGCTGCGTCGAGTGTCTCGTCGGAGTCGATCGCTACGGTGATGTGTGCCTGGTCGGCGAGCGCACCGAGTCGCGCCGTATCGAGCGTCTCGTTGGCGAGCAACAGATCCGATGTGAGCCCCGCTGTGACCAGACCTTCGATCTCGCGGGGTGTGGCGGCGCAGAATCCATGATGCCCGTCGGCATCGAGGCGCTGTGCCATGGCCGTCGACTTGAACGCCTTGACGTGCGGGCGCAGGCTCGCTCCGGGAAGCAGGGCATCCATGGCGGCGAGGTTGCGGTCGAAAGTCGCGATGTCGACAACAAGTGCTGGCGTCGTCAGCTCCTCGATCGTCACGACCCCATCATGGCCGACCGCCACGGCACTACCGTGGCCCCGTGCTCGACATCGACTTCGTGCGATCCAACTTTCCTGCCTTCGGGCGGCCGATCAACGCGGAGCGGTCGTTCTTCGAGAACGCCGGTGGCTCGTTCGCCTGCCACCAGACCATCGATTCCTTGGCGGACTTCTACACCGACCTCAAGGTGCAGCCGTACAGCGAGTTCGAGTCGTCGGCGCATGCCGGCGCGGCGATGGATCGTTCTCGATCCCGTTGGGCCGAGGCGCTGGGAGTCGAGGCGCGCGAGATCGTCTTCGGCCCGTCGACATCGGCCAACACCTACGTCCTCGCCCACGCATTCGAGGACGTGCTCCAGGCGGGGCACGAGGTGATCGTCACGAATCAGGACCACGAGGCCAACACGGGAGTCTTCCGGCGCACCGCCGATCGCGTGGGATGCACCGTGAAGGAATGGAAGACGGACCCCGTCACCGGGTTGCTCGACGTCGCCGTGTTCGAATCGTTGTTGAGTGAGCGAACCGGCCTGGTCACGGTTCCGCACGCATCGAACATCGTCGGCAAGGAGAATGATGTTGCGCGGATTGCAAGCCTCGCCCACGAGGTCGGCGCTCGGGTGATCGTCGACGGCGTTTCCTTCGCTCCGCACAGCGTGCCCGACGTCGCCGCACTGGGCGCCGACATCTACCTGTTCAGTCTCTACAAGACGTATTCGGTTCATCAGGGTCTGATGGTCGTGCGCGCAGGTTTGATGGCGGAACTGCCGAACCAGAGCCATTTCTTCAACGACAGTGTGGCTGACAAGCGCCTGAACCCGGCGGGCCCCGATCATGCCCAGGTCGCGTCGGCAGGGGCAGTGCTGGAATATGTGGAGGCGCTGCATCGACACCACGGCGGTCGCCAATCCGACTCGCTCAGAGCCGCGACCGAAGCGGTGTCGAGGCTGTGGCGAGACCACGAGGACTCACTCACACCGCTACTGCTCGACGTGCTGAGCGACCGCAGCGACGTGCGGTTGATCGGGCCCTCCACAGTCGACTCGTCGACAGGCCACCGGTGTCCGACGATTGCGTTCAGCCCACTGGCGCTGGATCCGCGCCACGTTGCGCACGAACTGGTCGAGCGTGGCGTGCAGACGAGTTCGGGTCACTACTACGCCGCGCGCATGCTCGACGGCGTCGGCATCGACGCGGATCGGGGAGTGGTCCGGCTGTCGTTCGTCCACTACACCTCGCGCGCCGACGTCGATCGCGCCGTCGAGGCGCTCGTCGACGTTCTCGCTTGACGACGGTGGTCGCGATCGGATCAGCGGGACGCCACCTGGGTACGCCCTGATGTGTCGGTGACGACCTTGGCACCGACAGCGGTGCTGAGCGAGGACGACCGACGCGATTGGCAGCGGATCCTGTCGATGTCGCGCTCCAGCGAGCGCGCCACGAACTCGTCTGACCGACAGTGATCGTCGTGTCCTGTGGTGCGGCGTACTCTGCGGAGGTGAGCGAAGCAGTCGTCGGCGTGGTGATGGGATCGTCGAGCGACTGGCCGACGATGCAGAAGGCGGTCGACGTGCTGTCGTCGTTCGGCGTCGTTCACGAGGCGCGAGTGCTCAGCGCCCACCGGATGCCCGACGACATGTTCGCCTACGCCGACGAAGCGATCGCCAGGGGACTGCGCGTGATCATCGCGGGCGCCGGTGGAGCGGCCCATCTCCCGGGGATGCTCGCGGCCAAGACCACACTCCCGGTGCTCGGGGTTCCGGTGCCGTCACGACACCTGGCCGGGCAGGACTCGCTCTACTCGATCGTTCAGATGCCTGCCGGTGTGCCGGTCGCCACGTTTGCGATCGGCGAGGGCGGTGCCACGAACGCCGCACTCTTCGCGGTCGCGATCCTCGCGAATGCCGACAGCCGACTACGCGTTGCGCTCGACGAGTACCGCGCTGAACGACGCGATCGGGCCCGGTCGTCGACGCTGCCACCGCACGGCGTTTCCGTGGGTGATGCCGCTCGATGAGTCGACGTTCGGTGTACCCGCCGGCGACGCTCGGCATGCTCGGTGGTGGCCAGCTCGGGCGCTACTGCGTGATGGCCGCTGTCACGATGGGGTATCGCACCATCGTGCTCGATCCCGACCCGTCCGCACCAGCCGGTGTCGTGGCGCACGAACATCTCGTCGCTGCGTACGACGACGTCGCATCGTTGCGTCGCCTCGCGTTCGACTGCGACGTCGTCACGACTGAGTTCGAGAATCCCCCGGCGGCCGCGCTCACGGAACTCGCCGCATCGCTGATCGTTGCCCCGTCGCCCGACTCGGTGCGAATCGCTCAGGACCGCATCGCCGAGAAGGCCTTCTTGGTCGACAACGGCTTTCCGATCGGACCGTACTTCGAGCTCGATGCTGAACTCGCCGGCGACCGATCGATGATCGAGCCGACGCTCGTCGACGCAGGAGCGGTTGTCAAGACCGCGAGGCTCGGCTATGACGGCAAGGGCCAGCGGTCGGTTGCGGGCGTGGCGCAGGTGCTGGCGGCCTGGGCTGAACTCGGCGGAGTGCCGTGCGTTGTCGAGCGCCGACTCGATCTCGACATCGAACTCAGCGCCATCGTGGCGCGCACGGCCGACGGACGCGTCGAGGCATGGCCGGTGGCCGAGAATCGCCACGTCGACGGCATCCTCGACGTGACCGTCGTTCCGGCCGGCGTGTCGCGCCGAGTGAGCGACCGCGCAGTGGGCCTGGCAATGGCAATCGCTGATGCGCTCGACTACGTCGGGGTGCTGGCCGTGGAGTTCTTCGTCGTCGACGGCGAACTGTTGGTCAACGAACTGGCACCGCGGCCGCACAACAGCGGCCACTGGACGCTCGACGCCTGCATGACCAGCCAGTTCGAGCAACAGGTGCGCGCAGTGTGTGGTCTCGGTCTCGGGAGCACGACGATGACCGCTCGGTCGGTCGTCATGGTGAACCTGCTCGGTGAACTCTGGGACGGCGGCGATCCCGACTTTTCGACTGCTCTCGACGATCCGCATGCGTCGTTGCACCTCTACGGCAAGAGCGAGGCGCGCCCGGGTCGCAAGATGGGCCACCTCACGGTGACCGCCGACTCACCCGGCGCCGCGTTGACCCGTGCGCTGGAACTCCGCACGACCCTCGCCCGCTGAAACCCAAGTCCGTTCGCAGCGCACTTCGGGTGACCCCGACCAGTATCCGTTTGTGGTGCAGTTCGGGTGACCCGGCTCACCGACATCGCGCCACAAACGGAATGGGACGGTCAGTCGGCGGTGACGGTGTCGACGTCGAAGGTCTCCACGCGGCCATCGGCGTGACGGGCGAAGCGGCGCGGCGTCGGACCGTGATCCGGATCGTCGCTGCCCCACGGCCACCCACCGAACTGCGTGCGGCGGTAGTCCTCGAAGGCCTGCTCGATCTCGGCGTGCGTGTTCATCACGAACGGGCCGTACTGCGCAGCCGGTTCGCCGATCGGTCGTCCTTGCAACACCATGCACTCGACGCCGTCGTCACCGGCAACAAGTTCGAGGGGTCGTGACGTGTCGAGTGCCGCGCCGCTGCCGGCGTCGAGCCGCTCCCCGTCGACCGTGAGCCAGGATCCTGAAAAGGCGTAGATGAGCCGATGTGCGTCGGCGCTCTGTGGTCGAGGCATCGTCCATCGCGCACCGGCGTCGAATCGCAGGTGCCAGATCGCAACGTCGGCGTCGGCCCTGGCAGCCCAGGAATTTGGTGGGGGAGGTGGTGCCGACGTGTTGGCGAGCGAACCGGCGATGACGGTGACATCGACGATTGCACCATCGTGCGATGGATCGGCGATGACCGTCGGCGTGTCGTGGCTCCAAAGCATCGTGAAGTAGGGCTCGACCATCTTGTCGGCCGCGGGAAGATTGAGCCAGATCTGGAACAACTCGAGGGGATTGGGTCCGTCAGCATCGAGCAGCGGGAACATCTCGCAGTGCACGATCCCCCGGCCGGCGGTCATCCACTGTGTGTCGCCGCGCCCGAATCGAGCCGTTGCGCCGAGCGAGTCGCTGTGGTCGCAGAACCCGGTACGAACGTAGGTCACGGTCTCGAACCCGCGGTGCGGATGCTGCGGGAAGCCGGGCACGGTCGAGCCGTGGTACATGTTCCACCCGTCGATACCCGCGAAGTCCATGCCGATGTCGCGTCCCTCGAGCGGTGCATCCGGCCCGAGCCGCTCGGTGCCTTCGGGGTACTCGTCGCGGTGATGTGCGCAGAACAGGAACGGGTCGATCGTCGGCCACTGCGAACCGAGCGGAAAGATCTGGAGCAACGCGTCAGCCATGCCTCGGAGCCTACCCGTGGCCCCGAACTAGTTGCGCCCGCAATCTCTCCCTCCCGAAAAATGCGGTGAATCGCCCGCCTGGTGGGCACGAGAGCGCACGTTTCGGCTCAGATTCGGGCCCTCGCCGAAATGTGCGGCGATTTGCCCGCGTGGTGGGCACGAGAGCGCATTTTTCGGATCTGGTGGGAGAATTTCGGGGAGGTGGGGGCAGTAGCGTGCCGGCGTGTCGAGTGCTCGCGACGTGCTGCGGTATCCGGCGGTCCGGCGGTATCTGCTGTCGACCGCCCTCGCCGCCGTTGGATTGAACATCTTGGTCACGGTGCTGTTCAAGCAGGCCTTCGACATCACCGGCGACACGCTTGCCATCGGCTTCATCGGCCTCGCTCAGTTCATTCCGGCGGTGATGCTCGTCCTCGTCAGCGGGTGGGTCGCCGACCGGTTCGACCGGCGTCGGGTCACAGCGCTGTTCCTGCTCGCCCGTACGTTGTGTGCGGTCGGATTCGTCGTGTACAGCCAAAGCGAGTCGGGCTCGGTGTGGCCGCTGTTCGCGATCGCGTTCGTGTTCGGAGCGGCCGACGCGATGATGTCGCCGGCGCGCCGTGCGATCGCGCCGTTGCTCGCGCCGCCCGCGATGTTCCCGCAGGTCGTCGCGCTCTGGACGGCAACGTTCACCGCGTCGGCGATCGTCGGGCCGGTCATCGGCGGGTTCCTGTACTCGGTCGGCCCGAGCCAGGCATACGCGCTCGCAGGTGTCTTGGAGTTCGCCGCCATCGTGCCGATCCTGATGATCACCTACGCCCGCGAGCCCGAGCGCATCACGGACCGACCGACCATGCACACCGCGCTCGAGGGTCTGCGTTTCGTGCGCCACACCCCGGTCGTGCTCGGAACGATCTCACTGGATCTGTTCGCCGTGCTGTTCGGCGGAGCGATCGCGCTCATCCCAGCGGTGGCGAGCGAGCAACTCGGCGTCGGCGACATCGCCTACGGATGGCTGCGCGCGGCCCCTGGCATCGGCGCTGCGGTGATGGCGCTGTGGCTGGCGGTGCGTCCGATCACCCGCCGCGTCGGCCCGACGTTGCTGGTCGTGGTCGGCCTCTTCGGCCTCGGCACGATGGTGTTCGGTCTCACTCACAACTACGCCGTTGCGTTCATTGCACTCGTGGTGATCGCAGCGGCCGACATGGTCTCGATGTTCATCCGTGGCTCGATCGTGCCGCTCGTCACCCCCGACGAACAACTCGGCCGAGTCAGCGCAGTGGAGGGAGTGTTCATCGGCGCGTCGAACGAACTCGGTGCGTTCGAGAGCGGCGTCGCGGCGCGCATGTTCGGCGTGCCGTGGGCGATCGCAGGCGGCGGACTGATCACGGTCGGCATCGCGGCGACGTTTGCCGTGGTGTTCCCGTCGTTGCGCAACATCGACACGTTCGAAGAACTCCGAGCCGACGCCCACCGTTCTCCCGAAGCGACTCCCGCAGTGTAACGGGTGTCCGACACCAGCGTTACAGGCGGGTGTAGAGGAGGTCGACGGAGGAGCGGCCGGCGGCGAGGCCGCGCTGTTCGAACCTGGTCACCGGTCGCCACGTCGGACGATCGATCACGCCGCCGACCAGTCGGTGATCGGCGTCGCACACGCAGCGCATCGACTCGGCGTAGTCGGCGACGTCGGTCGCCACGTGAAGTCGGCCGCCGACTCGAAGGCGATCGACGAAGGCCCCGAGAACGTCGGGTCTGATGAGCCTGCGTTGGTGGTTACGCCGTTTCGTCCACGGATCAGGGAAGTACACGCGGATGCCGGCGAGCGACTGTGCCGCCACCCGGTCGAGAAACGGGAGAAGGTCACCGTGAACGACGCGGATCTGATGCAGGCCCCGGTGTTCGATCGCGTCGAGAACGGTGACCACGCCGGGAGTGTGGACCTCCACCCCCACGACGTCGACATCGGGATTCATCGACGCCATGTCGATCGTCGACTCACCGTGTCCGAACCCGACGTCGACGACGACATCACCGACGCGTCCGAACACCTCTGCCCACTGCAGCAGTGGACCCTCGACCTCCAGCCCCCACGTCTCGATCCACCTGTCGAACTCGGCCTGGCGCTTGGGGGACAGCGATCGCCGCCGTACCTTGAACGAGGCGGCAGGTCGGCGAACCGAGGCGGCGGTCGCCCCAGCTTCGGGCGCCGAATCGCACATCTTGGCAAGATATCGGCGCGTTGCGATGGTGTACCATCCGGCGCATATGGCCGGCTCCCAGATCGAACTCATGCCGAACGAGGAGATGGTTCTCTACTCGAACCCGCACTGGTGGTACTTCTGGAAGGACCTCGTCGCCGGCCTGATCTTTCTGGCTCTCTTCATTCTGCTGACGACCAGCAACGACGACAGCTGGTTCAACGGGCCCCTGATGGTGCTGACAATTGCCGCGTTCGCGGTGTTCATCGCGATGATGCTGTATGCGCTCGTGCAGTGGCGCACGACGAAGTTCGCGATCACCACTGAGCGTGTCGCCTACCAGAGCGGCGTGATCCGTCGTCGGGGTGTCTCGATCCCGTTGAACCGGGTGAACAACGTCAACTTCCACCAGTCGATCATCGCTCGCATGCTCAACAACGGCGTGGTCGTGATCGAGTCCGCCGGCGAGACCGGCGATTCGGTGTTCGAGAACATCCCGCGGCCCGAGAAGGTCCGCACGCTGATCTTTCAACAGGTCGAGCACGACGAGCAACGCGACTCGGACCGTGACGCGGCGGCGCTCGCCAAGGCGCTGCGTGATCAGCCAGCGCCGGCACC
>JBGTEH010000433.1:0-2360 GCA_041747915.1 Ilumatobacteraceae bacterium | reverse complement strand
AGCACGGCCACCACCTCGGCGGCGGTCAGGGTCCGCGGTGCCCGCGTCGGCACCCGCAGTTTGATCGGCCGGGTCGGGATCGGCCGGCCCTTGGTGACGTGATGCAGGAACGGCTTGTAGGAACCGCGGCCGATGCGCCGCCACGACACCAACGCAGCGGCCACCTCGACGCCCGAGCGGGCGTGATGCTCATAGAAACCGAACACCGCCGCCAAGTGACGATTCACAGTGGCTGGCGCACGCGCCGACGTCGCACTGTCCAACATGATCACGTTGTCAGCCGGAGCTCGCAGGCGGGCAACGAAGCGGGCCACGTCGTCGACCTCGACGGCGTCCCACACCACACCGGCACCGTCGAGGAACTCGAACCACAGCTTCAAGCTCGTCGCATAGGCCCGCTGCGTGTTCGGCGACCGCTCCAATGCAGCCAAGTACGCAAGGTAGGACTCGATCGGCTCGACCGTCGTGCCGTCGTCGCCGAGCACCGTCCACGACACCGAGCCACTGCGAGGCATGACCACCCGCTGAACAATCACCAAGCACCAGAACAGAACATACGTTCGACTCTACGGTAGAGACCGTCACTCTCCCCAAATGCCCCGGACACCTTGAGAGAACGCGTCCGCCACGCAACCAAAACCGTCCACCAGCTACACGACGGACACCCCAAACACCCCTTGAGATAAGTGCCGGTCCGGGGCACTCGATAACGCTCCACGTGATGGCGCCTTCAGCACCGGCACACCCACTCGGGTACGGCCCCACTGCAGTGCTCGGTATTCGCGGGATCCTGCCGGTCTCGGGCCCGTCCGGGATCGGGCGGGCTGCTCGGCGCTCTTCGAGCCCGGACCGGACTGAACGCGCGCTGGATAGCCCGGCGCTTGGTGGTTCTAATATTGGACGATGCGGAGGGCCGTGGTCATCGTGCTGGTGTTGGGCGCAGGATGTTCGTCGACGCCGGCGAGTTCTGGCTCTTCCACGAACGACGGGTCTGCGAGTTCGACGACCGAGAGTGCGGCCATTTCGAGCGTCAACGATATGGAGGTGCCGTCGCCACTCGGTGTCGCGTGGTCGGTGGTGCGGGCCCGCGCTGCGCACACGGCGACGACGTTGCGGGGTGGTGGGGTTCTTGTCGCTGGGGGTTGTGTCGCCGATGGATGCGGCGAAGCCAGCGATGTGACGTTCGTCGTGAGTGACGATGGCGCGACGATCGTGGCTGGCCCTTCGATGTCTGTCCCGCGAGACTCGCACACGGCGACGCTGCTCGACGACGGCCGCGTGGTGCTGATCGGTGGGTATCCCGGCGAAGGACTCGGTGTGCTCGATTCGATCGATGTGATCGACCCGCTGTCGATGACGACTTCAGCGCAGATGCCATTGGGTGAGGCCCGTGGCGGTCATGCCGCGGCCGCAATGGTCAGCGGTGACGTGTTGGTGGTCGGTGGGTGGATCGGCACGCGGAGCTACACGGCGTCGGCGGAGTTGTTCGAACCGGCCACGGGCAGGGTTCGCGCCGTGGCCGAAGCACCGTATGGGGCCGATGCGCTCGACGCGGTCCCGCTTCGGGACGGTCGAGTGCTGGTGGCCGGCGGTCAGGTTGCACCCGGGCAGGCGACGGCTGTCGCTGCAACGTTCGATCCCAGGACCGAGACATGGACTCGCGTCGGCGATTTGTCGACGCCGCGCTTCAAGCACTTCAGCGTCTTGCTCTCTGACGGACGCGTCCTTGTCATGGGTGGGACGATTGACGACGAGACCCTCCTGAGCTCGACCGAGGTCTTCGATCCTGTCGCGAACACGTTCGCGCGGGGTCCAGACATGTTCGAACCCAGGTACAAGTTCCCTGGCGGTGCCGTGCTGCTCGACGATGGTCGCGTGGCGATCGCTGGCGGTGGTCGAAGTACGGAGATTCTCGATCTCACCGACGGCACCAGCGCCGTCGTGGCCGAGTCCGCTCGACGGGGTTCGTTCGCAACGATCAATCTGCTCGGGTCCGGCGACCTGTTGATCGTTGGCGGTTACGACGACCGCATTCGACTTCGCGACGAGATGGTCATCGTTCCCGCACCGACGACATGACCGGAGCTCGACCGCACGACTCCTATTGCTCCCGCCCGGTTGCCGCGGAGGGGTGATGTGGGCTCAGCGCGCCACATATCCGCCGCTAGCAATCACGATCTCCGACGGGCAGTACGGGCCACACCGCGACGCCCGAGCTGGGGCCACGAGATCACGTTGGCGGCTCGCCGGTGGGGTGGGTTCGCGACTCGCACGACATGTGGATCGCGTAACAGTTGCCGGATGTACGGTTCCGTGGCCCGCTACGTGATCGCGCTCGAACCTTGCTCCATATCGTGGCC
>JBGTEH010000432.1:0-8986 GCA_041747915.1 Ilumatobacteraceae bacterium | reverse complement strand
CCATCAGGACTCCGCTTCGTCGGGCCAACCGATCGACTTCGATCCGTTCGATCCCGACATCGTCAAGGTCCACTACGACATGTCGGTCTGGACGTTCGATCAGCGCGCCGAACTGTCCGAGGCTCTCGCCGATGCCGAGTTTGCTCACTACTGGGACGGTGACGAACTGGTCGTTCCGGAGGCAGTCGAAGCCGAGGTCGACGCACTGTTCGAACGCCTCGAAGCGTTGTTCGGTCCGTTCCCGATCATCCTGCAGGACGACGCAGAGTCGACGGAGTTCGGCCTCGACGAATGGACCGACGCCGACCGTGCGGTGTTGACCGATGCTCTGATCGATGCCGAGATCCCCCATCGCTGGGTCGGCACCACGGTGATCGTGGCGAGCGATGCCGAGCACGCAGTCGACGACCTGCTCGATGCGATCGAGTCGGGCGAACTGCTGGGCGCGACCGTCGACGACAGCGTGGCGCCTCCCGAGGATGCGTTGAGCACGATGTTTCTCACGGCGGACCGCCTCGCCAAGGATCCGCTCGATGCCGGTGCGCGCACCACACTCATCGAGTTGTCGGCACTGGTCGATGCCAAGCACCCGCCCTACGGTCTTGCCCCTAGAATTTGGGGTGCCGCCGTCGACGGAGTCGGAGCGATCGTCGGGCTGTTCACTGCTCACGCGCACGCCACCGACTCCGACGAGTCCGCAGACATCGAGTCGGACATCGTGTCAGACGCCCACTCGGACGACGATCACGAATCCCGGATCATCGGGGCCGCGCAGGACTTGCGCTCATTGATTCGGCCGTACGTCTGAAGAACCAGACCGTGCTGCTCGCCGAACTCGAGATCTGGCACACTCGACCGGCGGTGCCGACTCGCCGAATCTCGCTCGGGCACATGGTGCTGCCGGTCGATCCTGCGCCTGGTTTCGGAGGCCTGCTGCTCGGGGCGATCGTCGCGGAGCACCTGCACGGAGTCGACGACGAACTCATCCCCGATGTGCACCGACTGATCAGCGAAGTCGAGGCGGGTGCCCGCATCGTCCAACCTCGACTTCGTCACCGATTCCAGGTCGACCGCCACGGCCTTGCCAAGAGCGATCACCGAATGCTCGGCACGAATGACGACCTTTCGTTCGACTTCCGTTCGCAGGGAACCGATCTGGTGCAGGTCCTGGGAGCCATCTACGCCGTCGAGCGGCTGGCGCTCGAGCATCGCCGTCGGATCGCTCCGGTTCTCCAGAAAGCGGCGCGATGGCGCGGGCCGATCGGTCCCGCGCTGGTGGCGTATCTCGCCGGATCCCAGACCCTCGCGCTCGAAGCGCTCGCCGATCCGCGTTCGTGGGCGATGGGTGTGCTCGGTTTCGACGTCGGCGCAAAGGCACCCTCGAAGCGCGAGGTCACGACCAGGTTCCGTGAGCAGATGCGCAACGTTCACCCGGATCACGGCGGCGACATCCTCGACGCGGCGAAGGCGATGAGCGATCTCGCCGAAGCTCGTCGTGTGCTCAGCAGCGAGTCCGAATGAGCAGGCGGCCGGGCCGTATCACGAGGCGCAGGCGCTGATGGCGACGACGACGGTCATGCTGTATCCCGGCGCCGGATCGAGTGCCGACCACTCGAGCCTCGTGGCGATCGAGCATCGACTCGGTCGCGCGGCGACGGTCGAGCGCATCGACTTCCCGTATCGGCGCGAGGGTCGCCGGGCCCCCGACCGCGCCCCGAGATTGATGGCGTCGATCCGCGACGACGTGGCCGGAATGTCGCGTCGGCGCGGACCGCTGGTGATGGGCGGGCGTTCGATGGGTGGGCGCATGACGACGATGGTCGCCGCGGACGTCGATGGGTCAGGGCCGGTGACGCGTCTCGGCGGACTGGTGCTGATCTGTTATCCGTTGCACCCTCCGGGCAGGCCCGACAATCTGCGAGTGGAACACTTTCCGGCGATCCATGTGCCGTGTCTGTTCGTGTCGGGCACGAGAGATCCGTTCGGTTCCCCCGACGAGCTGGCAGTGTGGACGTCGACGATCCCAGCCGACGTCCGCCATGTGTGGATCGAGGGGGGACGCCACGATCTCAAGGGCGCCGACGCGGCGATCGCCGACGCCGTCTACCAATTCGTCACCGACCTCTGACGCGGCTGCTCGCGCTTGGCTCAGCGATCGCTCGGATCGGCATGAGGAAACTCGGCCTCCACATGGTGCAGGTCGATCGGCGCGTCCTCGGGGTTGAGCGCCTCGAGCTCTTGATGCGCCGTTTCGGGATAGGCGGCCACGACGAGCACGGTGACCACGAGCTGGCCGATCGCCAACGTGGCCAGCACGCCGGCGTATGACCAGCTGGCGTCGAGCAGAGCGCCCATGCTCAACAGGCCGATGATCCCGCCGATCAACGCCGCCGCGGTCACCAGACCTGTCGCACGGCTACGGTTCCCGGTGGGGAAGAGTTCGGTGCGGTAGACGGCGAGCGCGGGGTAGGCCGCGCTCAGGAGCACCCCGCCGGCGAGTGACAACGCCCACAGCGGAACGCCACCGACGGCGAACGCCCCGACGATTCCTGCCGTGCCCAGGGGTACGGTGACTGCAATCAGTCGTCGCCGACCGCGGGTGTCGGCGATTCGACCGCCGACGATCAGCCCGATGCTCGCCGGTGTGCCGACGGCGATCGAGAACACGGCGATCATGCCGCCGGAGAATCCGCGCACGTCGGCGAGGTAGTTGTTCTGGAAGAGGCTGGCCGGGGCGACGAAGATGTTGCCTGCGAATGCCACCGCGCTCAGCAGTGCCAGGCGGCGGCGGTTCATGCGCGGGGGCTTGACACGAGCGACGATGTGCGCCGCCGCGAATCGGCGCGTCTCGGGAAGTCGGCGAGCCAGATCCAGTGCGACGACGCACCAGACGCCGGCCAGGAGGTACACGAATCGCCAGCCGCCAGGGCCGATGTCGGCAAGGCTCAATGCGATCACCGCGATGCCGGCCCCGAGACCCGCCGCCATCGCGAGGATGCTGACCGTGTACGTGCGGCTGTTGCGGGGCATTTCCTCGGAGGCCACGACCCCGACGAGGAACGCAAGCGCGATCCCCATGGGTCGGGCGACGGCCTGCGTTGCGACGAGGACGGGGAACGAGGGGGCAAACGCGCCGAGTACCGACAAGAGGGGAGCGAGCCAGGCGACGGCCACGATCACCCGACGGCGACCGATGCGGTCGGCGATGATTGCGGCCGGCAGGGCGAGGACGATGCCGGCACGCACGATGGCGCCGGCAACGCCGATCGCCGTGTCGCTCGCACCGAAGTCGTCGGCGGCGAAGTTCACCGTCTGCGTGAACAAGGTGTTGACGAACGCCGCGCTCATCGATGCCGCAGCGAGGAGTCCGACGACGAGGATCTGGGTCGAATCGAGGCGATCGGGGGGCGCCCACCAACTGCTCGACGACCCTCGTCTTGCGATGACCCGACGAACCGGCCAGCGGAACAGCCAGGCGAACCAGGGGATCGTCACGTGGTAGGAGGTGACCTCGACCAGTTCGTCATCGGCGATCTCGACGGTGCGCACGTAGTGATCGAAGGGGCCGTCGTGCTGTTCGAAGCGGGCGGGTAGCGGCGCATCTGCCCCGTTGGCGGCTGGCATCTCTTCCAGCAGGTCGTCGCGCGGTTCGCAGAGTCGGCGACGTTCGTCGTCGGTGTCCGGCCATCGACGGATCACGATGCGCCCGCCTGGCTCCACCGCGGGAGCATACTGGTGGGCCATGAATCCGACCGGCCCAGTGCTCAGCGACGCACCCGGACAGGACCCAAACGACATGTCCGGCGACGTGCCGACCATCGTGGTGCGGGGCAATGGGCCGCTCGCAGGCACGGTCACCGTGCCGGGGGCGAAGAACTCCGTGCTCAAGCTGATGGCCGCCACTCTGCTGTGCGACGGCACGTTCGAGTTGACCAACGTGCCCGACATCGCCGACGTGACGATCATGGGCGACCTGCTCGAGGCGATCGGTGTGTCGATCGAGCGCCCGACGTCTGATCGGTTGCTGCTGACCGACAACGGCGACCTGACCCCTGTGGCCCCGTACGAGCTCGTGGAACGGATCCGGGCGTCGATCAACGTGCTCGGACCGTTGCTCACCCGGTGCGGTCACCTCCGCCTGTCGATGCCCGGTGGTGACGACTTCGGATCGCGGCCGATCGACATGCACGTGGCGGGCCTCGAAGCGATGGGTGCCACCTTCACGTTCAGCCACGGCTATCTCGAGGCGTCGGCCGAGCGGCTCCACGGTGCCGACATCACCTTCGACTTCCCGAGCGTCGGGGCGACCGAGAACCTTCTGACCGCGGCCGTGTTCGCCGAGGGGCGCACCACCATCGACAACGCGGCACGTGAGCCCGAGATCGCCGACCTCTGCGAGTTCCTCGTGGCGATGGGTGCCCAGATCTCTGGCGCCGGTACCGCAACGCTCGTGATCGACGGTGTCGAGCGAGGCTCTTTACGAGCGGTTTCGCACCACACCGTTGCCGACCGGATCCAGGCCGCGACCTACCTCGCGGCGGTCGCCGTGGCCGGCGGCGAGCTCGACATCGAGGGCGCCCGTCCTGAACACATGGCCATGTTGCTCGACCGGTTCGCCGACATGGGTCTGGAATTCACGACGGTCGCCGAGCGCGGGCGTGACGACCGACTGCGGGTGACCGCGCCGGACCGTCTTCGTTCGATCGACGTGGCGACACTGCCGTACCCGGGGATTGCCACCGACTACAAGCCCTTGATCATCACGATGCTGGCGGTCGCCGACGGCGTGGGGATCGTCACCGAGAACCTCTACCCGGGCCGCTTCCGCTACGTCGAGGAGCTACAGCGGCTCGGAGCCGACGTGCGAACCAGCGGACATCACGCGGTGGTGCGTGGGGTGCCTCGCCTGTCGGGTGCCCCGGTGCGCGCTCACGACATTCGCGCAGGTGCGGCGATGGTTGTTGCGGGTCTGGCGGCCGAGGGTGAAACCGAGATCACCGGCATCCAACACATCGATCGCGGCTACGACGATCTCGTCGGCCGACTGTCAGCCGTCGGAGCGCTCATCGAACGCCGCTGAAACGTCCGGAACCGAATCAGGTGACGGATCGCGTGACGCGGCGTCGACTCGGCGTTTGGCGAGCCACAACAGACCGATGATGATCACGATCGGGACACCGATGAGCAGCCCCTCGTCCCAGCCGCCCTGGTGGGCGACGAGCCTCGTTGCGACTGCCAGAGTGCTCACGCGTGTCGATCGTACGGCCCCGGCTGATTGAATGGTTCGTGCCATGCGTGAACAGGTCGAAGCCACCATCGAGGTCATCCGCCCGGCGCTGCAGGCCGACGGCGGTGACATCATCCTGCACGACGTCGATGAGGGCACCGGCATTGTGTCGGTCGAACTCATCGGGGCGTGCGTGGGATGCCCGGCGTCGACCCAGACGCTCAAGGCCGGGATCGAACGCATCATGCGCGACCGAGTCGACGGTGTCACCGAAGTGGTGAACATCGCCGAAGAGGCGGCATGAGGCCGACTGCGTGAGTCGGCGACATCTTCCGGCTGCTGAACTCTTCGCGGCGGCACTCGCAGGCGACCGCAGTGCGCTTGCTCGACTCTTGTCGCTCATCGAGCGTGGCGACGACGATGCACGCACGATCGGCCGCCTCGCCTATCCACTGAGCGGGTCGGGGTACACCGTTGGTCTCACGGGCGCTCCCGGGGCCGGCAAGAGCACGCTGACGAGTTCGCTCATCGGCCATCTGCGAGCGCAGGATCTTGAGATCGCAGTCCTCGCGATCGATCCCTCGTCGCCGTTCACCGGTGGGGCAATTCTCGGTGATCGCGTGCGGATGCAGGACCACGCCACCGACCCGGGCGTGTTCATCCGCTCGATGGCCACCCGCGGGCACCTCGGCGGGCTGTCGCTGGCGACGCCCGAGGCGGTGCGGCTGCTCGACGCGATCGGCCGGCATTGGATTCTCGTGGAGACCGTCGGCGTCGGCCAGGTCGAGGTGGAGGTCGCGGGCAAGGCGGACACGACGGTGGTCGTCGTCAACCCGGGCTGGGGTGACAGCGTGCAGGCGAACAAGGCGGGACTGATGGAGATCGCGGACGTGTTCGTGATCAACAAGGCCGACCGCAAGGGCGTCGAAGAGACCGCTCGCGATCTCGTGCAGATGCTCGATCTGTCCGATCTGCCCCACGACGCGTGGCGCCCGCCGATCCTTCCGACCATCGGGTCCACCGGCGAAGGCGTGCCGGCGGTGTGGAATGCCGTGCTCGCGCATCGTCAGCACGCCGAGTCGTCGGGCCAGTTGGCCGAGCGTCGGGCGTTCCGGCTCCGCGAGGAGCTTCGCGAAATCGTGGCCACACGCCTGGGGCGCAGAGCCCGTGAGATCTGCTCGGGCGAACGATGGGACGAACTGACCGACGCCGTCGTCGAACGCTCGACCGACCCATGGACCGCGGCCGACGAGATGCTCGGCGCCGTCGACGCCTGAATCACTGTCTTGTCGGCGACCCGTCGACCAGGCAAGATCCGGTTGATGACGAACCATTCATCCGATCCCGTCGCCGATCCCGAACTCCACCGGCGCCTCGGCATCGAGGCGTTCAACGCCACCTGGGAACTCCTCGACGACCGTACCCACACGCCCGCCGACATCGACGAGTTGCTGTCTCGGGCGTATGCGTCGTCGTATCACTGGCAGCGCGCAGCGGGGCGCGAACCGCACAACGATGCTCGCGCCTCGTGGCTGCTTTCGCGCTGTCATGTCGTGCTCGGCCATGGGGAGCTGGCCCTGCACCACGCTGATCGCTGTGGCACCGCAGTGGCCGCCGCCGGGTCCACCGATTTCGATCTGGGATACGCGCACGAAGCCCGCGCCCGCGCGCTTGCGTGTCTCGGCCGCCTCGACGAGGCCGCTGTGGAGCACGCAGCCGCGCGAGATGTCGTGGTGGTCGATGCCGATGATCGCGAGACCTTCGAGGGCGATCTCATCGCTCCGCCCTGGTTCGGCCTCGACCGACCGGAGTGATCGACCGGGATGATCAGCCCGGCCATCGGCAAGACTCGTCGCATGGCCGACTTCGAACTGCTCACTCTCGATCGTCGCGACGACGGTGTTGCCGTGCTCACGCTTGCGAACGGCAAGGTCAACGCTCTCTCGCAGGAATTGCTCGCCGAGATCCGAGGTGCGGTCGAGAGTCTCACCGACGATCTGCCGGGTGCGGTGGTGGTGACCGGCGGTGATCGTCTGCTGGCGGCGGGGGCCGACATCTCGCAGTTCGGCGGACCGCAGGAGGCCGCGGAGATCGGTCGGGGATTCCATTCGACGCTCGACGCGTTGGCAGCGCTTCCTCGATTCGTCATCGCCGCCGTGAGCGGGTACGCGCTCGGCGGCGGATGCGAGCTGGCGCTCGCGTGCGACTATCGGATCGCTTCGGACAAGGCGGTGTTCGGCCAGCCCGAGGTCCTTCTCGGGATCATCCCCGGCGGCGGCGGAACCCAACGGCTGGCGCGCACGATCGGAGTCAGTCGGGCCAAGGAGATGTGCATCACCGGCCGCCAGGTGCTAGCGGACGAGGCAGTACGGATCGGGCTGGCCGATGAGGTCGTGCCTCACGACGAACTGCACGGGCGGGCGCTGGCGCTCGCTACGCAGGTGGCGGCGGGAGCGCTGGCCGCACAGGCGATCGCCAAGCGCGTGATCGATGCGGGCCTGTCGAGCTCTCTCGCCGATGGCTTGACGCTCGAACGCGAGGCGTTCGTCGAGGTGTTCCACACCGACGATTCACAAGTCGGCGTCGCCAGCTTCCTCGAACACGGCCCCGGCAAAGCCGTCTTCACCGGCCACTGACCCCAAACCCTCGACTCAAACCCCGAATGCGTGAACAAATGGGGCGGTCACGGCCCCATTTGTTCACGCATTCGCTCGGAGTTGGGGGGTGGGGTCGTCGATGTGCAGGGGGCGCTTGAGCGACCAGGCCGAGCGCGCCAACCAGGCGCCTGCGCCGACCAGCACCAGCATCACCGCGCCGCACACTGCGTAGGCGACGGTGCGACCGAACTGGTCGTACAGCGTGCCGGTCACCACCGCCATGATCCCCGCGGCGAGCGCCTGAGCGCCACCGAGCACTCCCTGAGCGCCCGCTTGGCGTTCCTCGGGCACGGTCATTCCGACGGCGACGCCGGTGCTCGACACCGTGAAGCCGTCGCTCACGGCATGGAGCATGGCGACTGCGAAGATCAGTCCACCCGTCGGCATCAGCCCGTACAGCGACATGAAGACCGCTCCACCGACCAGGCCGGCCACGGCCACTTTGAACGGTCCGAAGACCTGCGCCCAACGGCCACCGATCGGCCCGAGGACGATCAGTGGCAAAGCGAACAGGGTGATACCGAGGTTCGCCAGCCATTTGGTGGTGCCGAGGTCGGCGTGCACGACCGCCCACAGTGAGTCGAACGATCCGATCATCACGAAGACGGCGGCACCGAGCACGACCGCACCGGCGAATGGCCGAATCCGCAGAAGGTCGACGGCGAGTCGGCGTTGATTGGTCGGTCCGCTCTCGGTGACCGCCACGCGAGCAACGAATGGCAGCATGACCAGCGTGGCCACGGCGACCACGATGAACGGGGCCGGGATCCCCAACGGGCCGACGAGCACCGCCGAGATGGCCGGTCCGAGAGCGAATCCGAACACGTCGGCGGCAAGCAACCGCCCGAGGTTCTGACCGAGGTGGTTCGGGTCGGCGAGGATGACGATTCGTCGCGCCGCTGGGATCGCCGCTCCGATGCCGACGCCGGAGATGAATCGGCCGATGAGGATCGGCGTGAGTGTCGTGCTGAATCCCATCAGCAGGAGCCCGACCACGTTGATCGCGACGCCGAAGAGCACGACTCGGCGGGCGTGACCCCGATCGGCGAGCGGCGCGATGAGCACCTGTGACAGGAACGCAGCGACGAAACCGATCCCGATG
>JBGTEH010000431.1:0-15906 GCA_041747915.1 Ilumatobacteraceae bacterium | reverse complement strand
GAAGGCGTTCGAGAACGCGATCGCGCTCACGTCGGCGCTCGGTGGCTCGACGAATGCTGTCCTTCACCTGTTGGCCATCGCCAACGAGGCGCGCGTCGAACTCGATCTCGACGACTTCAATCGCATCGCCGACAGGGTGGCGCACATCGCCGACATGAAACCGGGCGGCAAGTTCCACATGAGTGATCTCGATCGGGTCGGCGGGGTGCCCGTCGTGCTCAAGATGCTGCTCGACGCTGGACTTCTGCACGGTGATGTGATGACCGTGACGGGTCGCACGATGGCCGAGAACCTCGCCGAGATCGATCCGCCGCCGGCCGACGGCGTCGTCGTTCACCCGCTCGACGCGCCGATCCATGCGGCGGGTGGGATCAATGTCCTCACCGGCTCGCTCGCGCCGAAGGGCGCCGTCGTGAAGGTCGCCGGCCTGTCCGATGCGCAAATGCACTTCGAGGGCCCAGCGCGAGTGTTCGACGACGAATCGTTCGCGATGGAGGCAATTCTCGCCGGAACGATCCAGCCCGGAACCGTGATCGTGATCCGCTACGAAGGGCCCCGTGGTGGGCCGGGCATGCGTGAGATGCTCGCCATCACCGGAGCACTCAAGGGCGCCGGCCGAGGCTCGGATTGCGCACTGATCACCGACGGCCGGTTCTCCGGTGGAACCTGGGGATTCTGCATCGGCCACGTCGCGCCCGAAGCGGCAGAGGGCGGCCCGATCGCGTACGTGAGCGACGGCGACTCGATCCGTATCGACGTTCCGTCGAAGACGTTGGACCTGCTGGTCGACGACGCGGAGCTGGCGCGCCGGATGGACGGGTGGACTCCGAACCCTCCTCGCTACACCACCGGTGTGCTGGGCAAGTACGCCAAGCTCGTGCAAGGTGCAGAGACCGGCGCCATCACCAACACCCTCTGACCGGTTGGAGTGGCGATCTGGTCAGACCTCGGTCGTGATCGGGCGGCGACGCACGGCGAGTGGGAGCACGACGGTCAGCGCAGTGACCGCGAGCGCACCACTCGCGCCGAACACGGTGTACTGGCGTTCGACGTCGACACCGGCCGATGCGGTGATCGTCCATCCGAGGGCCCAGCTGCCGGCGAGCAGCGGAATCCACGACAGCGCGCGACCTGAACCGATCCGCGTGAATCGGGCGAGCACGACCGCCTGCGCGAGACCGATCACTGCACCACAGATCGCGCCTTGCCACGCGAGTGCTCCCGTGGAGGTCGCGAAGTCGACGGCGTTGGCTCCGATGGCAAGCCCGACCGACAACCCCATCGTCGTCGCAACGACCCACCGCATACGCGGGAGAGCTGGCGACGCAAGCGATTGAGCGGTGCCGAGCACCAGCCCGGTGATCGCGCCGCCGACGAGAGCCGACGCAGACGAGTCGATGGAGCCAACCGTCGCCATCGCGAGCAGACCACCGATCGGGAAGCCGAGAAATCCGAGCATCCAGCGCCCGGCGACGGCCGATGGACGCGTCGTCGCGCGAGGATCGGCGATCGCCACGACGCTCACGCTGCGCCCGCCGTGACGGCGTCGTTGCGGCGGAAGGTCTCGGCGAACGCGTCGACGAGCGGCGTCGCATGATCGCCGAATCGGGCGGTGTAGTCGCGGTGATCGACCACGAAGTCGTGCTCGAACTCGTAGGCCATCTCGACCATCTCGCGCATCGGCGCGGAGAACATGCCGATCGCCTTGAGCTGCCAGCGAGCGACGCTGCGAGCGGTCGGTCGGGTGCCGGCAGCGCGGGCGGCGGTGTCGACGAGTTGGCGCTGACTGACCGCGGGAGCGTTGGGGACGTGCCACGCCCGGCCCCACGTGTCCGGGGCCTCGCCGAGCCGCACCATCGCCTCGGCGAGATCGGGCACGAAGGTGACCGTGTGCAACGCGTCGGGATCGCCCAGGATGTCGACCTTCTTGCCTGCCCTCACCTGCGAAACGAAGCGCCCGCCGAACGCGGAGCCGTCGACGTCGGGTCCGAAGAAGTCGGACGCACGGGCCACGACCATCCGGATCCGGCCGTTCTGGTGGGCCTCGACGAGATCGAGGTACATCCGAGCGCGGACGGCACCCTTTTTCGTGCTCGCCCGCAATGGCAGGGACTCGACCATTCGAGCCTCGACCGGCCCATATCCGTACAGGTTCTCGACGACCACGAGCAGCGATCCGCTGTGCGCGACGGCGTCGATCACCGCTTGCTGGAGCGCGCGGAACTCCTGCTGCCAACGGTGGTACTCGGGTTGTGCACTCTGGTACACGACACCGGCGTCTGCCACGGCGGCTGCGAGTTGAGCGGCGTCGGTGATGTCGGCGCGTCGAGCGGTGGCGCCGGCGACGGTGGTACCGGACCTCGTGACGACGATGGGTTCGATTCCTCGATCGATGAGACGATCGACGACCGAGCGTCCGACCGGCCCGGCGCCGAGAACGACGTGGCGTGCAACGTGAGTGCCGACCGCTGATGTGTGAGGGGCGGGTGAGTCGGTCATGGAATGCCTCCTTGGTAAACGATGATCAAGTATTGAACACTGTTCACCCTACGGATGGCTACGGTCTCGGTCAACGGGACTTTCGTCACACTGTTCGATGTTCGAACACAGGTCACCCGGGCGCTATCCTTGTCGAGATGGAGACCATGACGCGCCGCGAACTCCAGCAGATCGCACTTCGACGTGACGTGCTCGATGCTGCGCTGGCGCAACTCGACGACGGTGGCCCCGCCGCAGTCAACTGGCGCGCTCTCGCTCGTGCCGTCGGCGTGAGCCCTTCGACGCTGTACACGTACTTCGACAGCCTCGACGCTCTGTACACCGAGCTCATCGTGGAGGTCTACGCGCAGATGGCAGCAGAGGTCGCTCGCACGGTGGACCCTCGTGCCGATCCCGCCGATCGGTTGCGCCAAGCCTCGGCCGGGTACCGCCGATTCGCGGCCACCCATCCCGCTCGGTTCACGCTGGTCTTCACGGACGTGTTGCCGGGCTACGCCGCGCCGGCCGGCGGCCCGACGGTGGCAGCGCAGCTGCGAGTCACGGCGCCCCTCATCGATGCCGTGGGCGGATTGCTCGGCCTCGACGATGACATCGACGCGTGGGCGATTCCCACGCTCCACCGGGCGCTTGCAGCATGGTCAGTGCTTCACGGAGTCGTGAGCCTCGAGGTGAACCACCATCTGGGCTGGCTCGACGACGTCGACGCCTTGTTCGAATCGACGCTACAGGAGATCCTCGCCTCACTCACCTCCTGAAACGCCGGGGTCAGACCCGAGCGTTTCAGGTCAGTCGATGAGGGCCTGCTGCACGAGTTGGTTGAGCTGCGAGCGAATCGGATAGGTGCTCGACGGGAGCATCTGAGTCAGAAAGAGCGCCACGATCTCTTCCACCGGATCGACCCAGAAGATCGTGCTCGCGGCGCCCCCCCACGAGTACTCGCCTTCGGATCGAAGCACCTTGTTGGCGGCGGAGTCGAGCACGACGGAGAATCCGAGGCCGAAACCCACCCCTTCGAAGCTGGTCTCCGCGAACAGTGGGCGTCCGAATGCCTCGAGATCGGCATTGCCCGGCAGATGGTTGCGGGTCATGTAGTCGACTGTCCGGCTCCCGAGGAGGCGCACACCGTCGAGCTCACCGCGGTTGAGCAGCATGTGGGCGAAGCGCATGTAGTCGGCCGCGGTCCCCACGAGTCCGCCGCCGCCACCGAACATCGCCGGCCGTTCGTTGGTGGTTCGACCGAGAGCGCCGGGCGCCGCAACGGCCTGACCGGTGGCGGGATTGCGGACGTAGAGGGTGGCGAGTCGGTCGGACCATTCGTCGTGGACGTGGAAATCGGTCTCGGTCATGCCGAGCGGCTCGAAGATGCGGGTGCGGAAGAACTCGTCGAGTGTCATCCCCGACACGACCTCCACGAGGCGCCCGAGCACATCGGTCGACACGCCGTAGTTCCACTCGGAGCCGGGCTGGAAAACGAGCGGCATCGCAGCCCACATCGCACAACACTCGGCGAGGTCAGCGCCGGGCGGATTGCCCCACTCGAACCCGCCACGGCGGTAGATCGCGTCGGTGACGTGGGTGTTGTGAAAACCGTAGGTGAGCCCGGATGTGTGCGT
This sequence comes from Ilumatobacteraceae bacterium, assembly GCA_041747915.1. GTDB lineage: Bacteria > Actinomycetota > Acidimicrobiia > Acidimicrobiales > Ilumatobacteraceae > Sva-07. The sequence continues at coordinate 11,794 of JBGTEH010000431.1, read as the reverse complement.
GAGCAGGTGCCAGACCCGGATCGGTTCGGTCAGCGGATCGGTCACCGGCGCGAGGAACGATCCCGATCGGTAGACCCGCACGTCGGCGAACTCTGGAAGCCACTTGGAGATCGGCGACTTGAGTTCGAGGAGGCCGTCTTCGTAGAGCATCATCGCCGCAACCGAGGTGATCGGCTTGCTCATCGAGAACAGTCGGACGACCGTGTCGTCGGTGAACGGCGTGCCGGATTCGAGGTCACGATGACCGCTGGTCGACGAGTGCACGACCTGGCCCCTGCGGCTCACCGCCACGTGCCAACCGGCAAGCTTGTTCTGGTCGACGTAGCGCTGGAAGTGCTGGTCGATCCGAGCGAGCCGATCAGGTGCGAATCCGGCTTCAGCGGGGTCGATCTCGATCTTCAGTGCTGTCATCCGACGAGCATGCCCGACGGAGCCGATCGGCGGCGAGCCGACCTCCCACGTAGGGCGTGTCGCGTCGGTCTACGGTGTCGACATGACCGATGTTCCACCTCTGCCCGACTCGAGTGACATGCCCCCGGCGCCGCCGCCACCACCCGTCGCTGCGCCCTCGGCGGCGCCCTTGGTGTCGACGTCCGGCCTCGGCCCGGTCGGAAAGCCTCGATCGCAGTGGCTCGTCGTCCTGCTCACGATCATCACCTTTGGAATCTGGTCGATCGTGTGGTCGTACCAGAACGGTGAGGAACTCAAACAGCACGCTCGCACCGGTCTCGGTGGCGTCGCCTACCTGTTCATCACACTGCTGATCAGTCCGGTGACGATGTTCATGATGGCCTCCGAGGTCGAGCAGCTCTATCGGCGCGAGGGCAAGGAACCGCCGATCACCACCATCTGGGGTCTTTGGTTCCTCCTGCCGATCATCGGGAACTTCATCTGGTACTTCCGCATCCAGCGGTCACTCAACGACTACTGGACGGCACACGGCTCGACGGTGTCACCAGGCCTCTGAGGCTGCTACGCCGGGGATCTGACCCCTGGCGTAACGATCAGGTCGCCGGTGTTGCGGTGCGGCGGCGATCGACGGCGGCGAGAACGAGGCGCCAGCCGACGAGGAAGAATCCGAGGAAGATCGTGGCCACGATCACGAACGATGTTGCGGTGCCGTCGTCGAACACGAAGCGACGTACGAGCATGCCGATGCTCACGACGATTGCCCATACGGCGATGCCCGTTCGCAGGTCGGTCGGGCGATTCCACGCTCGCAACGCCAGCCACGCGATCGCCAACGCGATGAGGAACGGCGCCGCTGTGTCGATCAACCCGCCGACGCCCGGATCTTCGTCGTGATTGCGGCGCCCGATGGCGACGAACAGCACGACGAAGAACGTGTCGAGTCCGGCCGCGAGCGGCGTACGTCGATCCATCGTCAGCCCTCGGCGGAGAAGCCGCCGATGGTCCCTCGGTAGAACACGAGCGGTTGCGGCGGCAGTCCGTCGTCGTTGGCGTCGGCATCGAGTGCGGTCACCCGTCCGAGCACGAAGTAGTGGTCGCCCATCTCGGAGACGTTCTCGATCGCGCAATCGATCCACGCCACGGCGCGCTCGAGTATCGGTACACCCGACGGCGCACGACGCCACTCGACGCCGTCGAAGCGTGTGGCTTCGGTGCCGGTCTTGGCGAACTTCCAGCAGAGGTCGCTCTGCTGGGCGCTCAGAACGTTGACGCAGAAGCTTGCGCCGTCGGCCATCAGCGCCCAGGTCTCGGAGTCGGTCTGGGGGAGAAAGCCCACGAGCGGCGGGTCGAGCGAGACCGACGTGAACGATCCGATCGTGAATCCGTGGGGACGGTCGCCTTCGGCCATACCCGTGATCACCGTAACGCCGGTGGGGAAGTGGCCGAGGACCGTACGGAAATGCTTCGAGTCGAACGCGGTGGAGGTCGGCGGCTGATCGCTCATCGACGACCACTGTACGCTCGGATCCGATGGCTGACCGAACGTCGCTGGCCGACGGCAAGGCCGAACTTCGCCGTCGGATGCGAACCAGGCGCCGGGCGATCCCCGACCGACCCGCCCGTTCCGAACGGTTGTGGGCTCACGTCGTCACCGTGCCCGCGGTTGCAGATGCCGAACGAATCCTGCTGTTTTCGTCGATCGTCGGCGAGCCCGAGTCGAAGTGGTTCGTCTCGTGGTGTGCGCGGCACGACACGGACGTCGCGTGTCCCGAGGACGACGTCGATCCGTTGTGGCCCGACGTGGTGATCGTGCCCGGTCTCGCGTTCACGCCGAGCGGTCAGCGACTCGGCCAGGGGGGAGGTTGGTACGACCGGTTCCTCGTGCGGGTGCGCGATGACTGCGTCACGATCGGGGTGTGCTTCGCCGAGCAGATCGTCGACGACCTTCCCACGGAGGCGCACGATGTTGCTGTCGATCAAGTGGTCACCGATCGATCGATCGTTCGTTGATGTTCAGCCTCGCCGATCTCGACCGTGCGACGGCGATCGTCAGGCGTCATGTCGCCCCGACGCCGCAGTACGAGTGGCCGCTGCTGAACGAGGTGGCCGGATCGACGGTGGTCGTCAAGCACGAGAACCACACGCCCGTGGGTGCGTTCAAGGTGCGCGGTGGACTGGTCTACATGGACCGACTCGTGCGCGATCGGCCCGAGGTCGCCGGCGTCGTGAGCGCGACGAGGGGAAACCACGGCCAGAGCCTCGCGTTCGCGGGTCGTGTCCACGACGTGCCGGTGACGATCTTCGTGCCACGCGGCAACAGCGTCGAGAAGAACGCGGCGATGCGCTCACTCGGCGCAGAGGTCGTCGAGTTCGGCGACGACTTCCAAGAAGCGCGCGAGCGTTCCATGGTGGTAGCGGCCGAGCGCGGCCTCGAAGCGGTGCCGCCCTTCCATCCGGACCTCGTCGTCGGTGTGGCGACCTATGCACGCGAACTCTTCGACGGTGCAGGACCGCTCGACACGGTCTACGTGCCGGTGGGGATGGGCTCGGGCATCAACGCGCTGATCGCTGTACGCGATTTGTTCGGCCTCGATACCCGGATCATCGGCGTCGTGAGTGACCGGGCTCCGTCGACGTTGCTGTCGTTCGAACGGGGCGAGGTGGTCACCACCGATTCCGCAGCGACGTTCGTCGATGGTGTCGCCACGCGATCACCAGATCCGGTCTCGATCGCCGGCCTCGTGGCGGGCGCCGAACGGATCATCGCCGTCTCCGACGACGCGACCGCGGAGGCGATGCGGATCATCTATCGGACCACGCACAACGTCGCCGAGTCCGCAGGAGCCATCGGGTTGGCCGGTCTGTTGTCGGAGGCACTCGAGCAACGTGGTGCGCGCAGCGCATTCATCCTCTGCGGCGGCAACGTCGACGCCACCCAGTTCCACGCCGTGCTCGGTGGCGCCACTCCGACACCCTGACCCAACCGCAGCCGGCGTATCACCATCGACAATGCCGTCGCTGACATGTCCATCGTTGACATGTCCATCGTTCCATGGCAATATTGCTTAATGACGATATTCACCGCTCTCGCGGAGCCGAAGCGGCGTGAGATCCTCGGACTTCTCCGCGACGGCGAACAGTCCGCCGGCGCGATCGTGGAGTCTGTCGGCCTTGCTCAACCGACCATTTCGCAGCACCTCAAGATCTTGCGCGAGGCCGGTTTGGTCACCATGCGCGCCGACGCGAACCGGCGCCTCTACGCGCTGCGGCCGGCGGCCCTGGCCGAACTCGACGCCTGGCTCGATCCGTACCGGCGGCTCTGGTCGGGTCGTCTCGACGCGCTCGAGAGCCACCTCGATCTGACTGCGACCTGATCGGGACCGGACCAATCCACCGCAAGGCAAGTGCTCATGACCACTCCCCAACACCCACTCGGCCAGATCACGCGCGACGAGAATGAGGTGAGCCTGCACTTCGAGCGCGAACTGTCGCACCCGCCCGAGCGGGTCTGGCGCGCGATCACCGAGAGTGACCAATTGCGCCGCTGGATGCCATGCGACATCGTCGGCCCACGTGAAGCAGGTGCCGAGGTCGTGGTCCCGTTCTGGGACGACGTGACGGAGAAGTACAGCATCGAAGAACCGGTGCTCGCCGGTCGCATCGTCACATGGGACCCTGTCCGACGATTCGCGTGGGAGTGGGACGACGAACTGCTGAGCTACGAACTCGAACCGACCGCCACCGGCACCCGTCTGACCCTCGTGGTCCGGCTCGGCCGCAAAGGCCCCGGAGCCGACAAGGTCGGTGCTGGCTACCACACATGCCTCGACCACCTCGTTGCGCTCGTCGACACCGACGATCCACCACCGTTCATCGACGCCGACCCCACCCCGTACGAGTTGCTGTACGCCGCGCAGTTCGAGCGGCTCGATCCGACACCGTGACCAGACCGCGGCGCGGCCCGGCCCGCGTTCGGGCCATGCTCATCGCAGGCCGTGCTGGACGATTCGATACTGTTTTCGGTGTGCCAGCCGTCGAGCGTCCGGCAATGTCCGACTACGGGGTCCCGTCAGATCCTGCGGGCGCCCTCGACTGGGTCTGGGCGGAGCAGCGCCTCGTCGCCAACAAGAACTACTGGGTCGTCACCGCTTCGGCCGCCGGCCGTCCGCATTCGCTTCCGGTCTGGGGGGTGTGGCTCGCCGCGACCGAGCGCTTCTGGTTCTCCTGTTCGCCGCACGCTCGCAAGCTGCGCAACGTCGTCGAGAATCCGCAGTGTGTCGTCACGATCGACGACACGGTCGAGTGCGTGTCGGTCGAAGGTCGAGCTCGCCTCGCCGACCCAGCCTGCGACGGCGATGCAATCGATGTCGCCATCGCCGCGTATCTCGACAAGTACTGGGACGACTCCACGCTGCATGCGGAGACGGAAGCGTTCCTGCGCAGCCATGCGATCGTCGAGGTCATTCCACAGCGCGCGTTCGGGATCATCGAGCGCGAGGAGGAGTTCGCCCAGCGAGCGACCCGCTGGGCGTGGCCATCGCCGCAGTGACCCATCAGGCGGCTGCGAGCGCGGCCGCCAGGTGGTCGGCTGCCGGATCGCGGATCGAGCCGACACGCGTGGCAAGCACGAGACGGCGGGTAGCCAGCGTTCGTCGGCGCTCGAGTGGCCGGTCGCCGTATTCAGCCTGCGAGGTCGGAAGCGCGGTCCAGCCGACACCCAACTGGACCATCTCGCGCAGGACTTCGGGCTGGTGGCTCTCGGCAACCACGTCGATCGGTGCGCCGAGGCGCTGCAACTCGTCGACCACGAGAGCGCGCGTGTGCGAGCCGGTGGGGAACAGCACCCATGGGCCCCACCCGGTCGGCGACCGGCGCTGACCGGTGTCGGGCGGGGCGTACACAGCGAGATCCTCGACCATCAGCGCAGTGGTCTCGATGCCGTCGCGGGGGGTCGGTGCCTCGACGCAGACGACGAGGTCGAGTTCGCCGGCCACGAGGAGGTCCAAGAGTTCGCCCGATGGTGCGACGCGCAGCCGGAGGTCCACCTCCGGATGGTCGGATCGGTACCGACGCAGCACGTCGGGGAAGTGCACGACTGCCGCGGCGTCGATCATTCCGAGCCGAACCGCCCCGTTACGACCGCCGCGTGTTCGGTCGGCCCACGCCGCGAGGTCGTGGGTCAGCCCGAGCACCTGGCGGGCATGATCGACGACGACGGAGGCAACCGGTCGCACGACTCTGCGCCGACCATGACGTTCGAACAGCGCCACGCCGACACGCCGTTCGAGTTCGGACAGGCCCTGCGAGAGTGCCGATGCACTGACTCCGACTCGATCGGCCGCCGCCGCCCACGTCGGCTCCTCGGCGACCGCAACCAGGTACTCCAATTGTCGAATCGACAGGTCGGGAAGTGGCCGCACTCCCGCACGATACTTCAGAGATACTTCACAACTCATTGATCGAGTGAATGATCCCTTATCCTCGGACACATGACCGCACGACAGATCGCCCCCGCCACCGGCAAGCTCGGTGTCCTCACCCCCGGCATGGGCGCAGTGGCGTCCACCTTCATCGCCGGTGTCATCGCCGCCCGCAAGGGTCTGAACCCGCCGATCGGCTCGATCAGCCAGATGGCGCACATCCGCCTCGGCACCAAGGAGGAGAATCGCAACCCCCTCATCCGCGAGTTCGTGCCTCTGGCGGGCCTCGACGACATCGTGTTCGGCGGCTGGGACCCGATCTCGCCGAATGCTCTCGAGGCGGCGCGGACCGCTGGTGTGCTCAACAACGAAGACCTCGCCACGATCTCCAGCGACCTCGAAGCGATCGTGCCGATGGAGGCCGTTTTCGATCAGCGTTGGGTGTCGCGCCTCGAAGGGGTGCGGGTGAAGGGCATCGCCAACAAGTGGGACCAGGCGATGGCGATCATCGACGACATCGCCAACTTCAAGGCGGCCAACGACTGTGACCGCCTCGTGATGGTGTGGTGTGGTTCGACCGAGGCCTATCAGGAGGCCTCCGACGTGCATGACACCGTTGCATCCTTCGAACAGGGCCTGCGCGACAATGACGCCAACATCTCGCCGAGCCAGATCTACGTGTACGCCGCGCTGCAGTCCGACGTGCCGTACGCCAACGGTGCGCCGAACCTGTCGGTCGATCTGCCGTGCATGATCGAACTGTCGAAGACCCGCAACGTGCCGATCGCCGGCAAGGACTTCAAGACGGGCCAGACCTGGATGAAGACGATCCTCGCCCCCGGCCTCAAGGCGCGCATGCTCGGTCTGCGTGGTTGGTACTCGACCAACATCCTCGGCAACCGCGACGGCGAGGTGCTCGACGATCCCGAGAACTTCAAGAGCAAGGAAGTCTCCAAGCTCGGTGTGCTCGACGGCATCCTTCAGCCCGAGGTGTACCCCGACCTGTACGGCAACATCGACCACGTGGTGCGGATCAACTACTACCCACCGCGTGGCGACAACAAGGAAGGTTGGGACAACCTCGACATCTTCGGTTGGCTCGGCTACCCGATGCAGATCAAGGTCGACTTCCTCTGCCGTGACTCGATCCTCGCCGCGCCGATCGTGCTCGACCTCGCACTCTTCATGGACCTCGCACACCGAGCCGGCGTGTCGGGTGTTCAGGAGTGGTTGAGCTTCTATCTCAAGGCCCCGCAGGCGGCCGGCGAATCGCCCGCCGAGAGCGACCTGTTCATCCAGCAGACGAAGCTCAAGAACACCCTGCGCGAATGGATGGGCGAGAAGCCCGTCACCCACTCCGAAGCCGGCTGAACCCCGCCGCAGTCCGCGCTTCCATTTCGTCTGTGGTGCACTTCGGGTGGGAGGGCCGACCCAATTCGCGCCGCAAACGGAGTGACCCCATACAGTCGGAGTGATGACGGCTGTGGTGATGGACGGCAATGCGCTGCGCGACGAGATCATCGACGGGCTTCGGATGCGGATCGAGGCGGCGGGGTCACCGGCGATCTGTCTGGCGACCGTGCTCGTGGGCGATGACGGACCGAGCCAGCGCTACGTCCGCAGCAAGCACCAGAAAGCCGCCGAAGCGGGACTTGCGTCGCGCCACGTCGATCTGCCCGCCACCGCCACGCAGGCCGATGTCGAGGACGCGGTCCGAGCGCTCGTTGCCGACGACTCGGTTCACGGCATCCTCGTCCAACTCCCGCTGCCCGATGGTCTCGATCCCGAGCCCGTCATCGATCTGATCCCGCCCGAGAAGGACGTCGACGGCCTCACCGAACGCTCGATGGGTCGGCTCGTGCGGGGTCGTCCCGGCCTCGTCGGGTGCACGCCACTCGGAGTGATGCGTCTCCTCGAGCGTTACGACATCGCCACGAGCGGTCGCCGCGCCGTCGTGATCGGGCGGTCGACCCTCGTCGGGCTCCCTCTGTCACTCCTGCTGGCACGCAAGGGTGTCGACGCCACCGTCACCCTTGCCCATTCGCGCACCTCCGACATGGCCGCGGTCGTCCGAGACGCCGACATCGTCGTGGCGGCAGCCGGCCAGGCGCGGATGATCACGGGCGACATGGTCAAGCCGGGTGCCGCCGTGATCGACGTCGGGGTGTCGCGTTCGGAATCCGGCATCGTGGGAGACGTCGATCAGGAGTCGGTGGCACCGGTCGCTGCGTTCCTCACGCCGATGCCCGGAGGCACGGGCCCCATGACGATCGCCTGCCTCATGGAGAACACGCTGAGCGCGGCACGTTTGCAAGGCGTCGACATCGACTGACATGGCCCACCACGGGAGTTCGGGCTCATGACTTGATGTGACGGTGCCGATGAACGCTATGATGTCCGATGTGCCTACGACCACAAAACTGCCGACGCTGCTCGTAGTACTCATCCAGTAGCGCGCTCAGCTTTCTGCTGTGCGTGCTCTCGACCTCCCACACGGGAGGTCGTTTGCTTTTTCGGCACGAATTCTTCCACCCGTCCCGCAACCCACCCTGATGTAACGCTGGTGTCTGACACGAGGGTTACACGAGCACCACAAGGACAGCACGATCATGGCTGAACGACTCACCGGCGCCCAGGCGCTGATCAGATCACTCGAGCACGAGAACGTCGACCTCATCTTCGGTTATCCCGGCGGCTGCATCCTGCCGGCGTACGACCCGTTGATGGACAGCTCCATCCGCCACATCCTCGTGCGCCACGAGCAGGGTGCAGGCCACATGGCCGAGGGCTACGCCCACGTGTCCGGCAAGCCAGGCGTCGCCATGGTCACGTCCGGTCCGGCGGCGACGAACCTCGTCACGCCGCTGATGGACGCCTACATGGACTCGGTGCCGATGGTCGCCATCACCGGCCAGGTGCCGACCGCGGCGATCGGAAGCGACGCGTTCCAGGAGTGCGACACGGTCGGCATCACCCGATCGTGCACGAAGCACAACGAGCTGGTCATGACCGCACAGGACATCCCGATGGCAGTTCGCCAGGCGTTTCACATCGCCACGACGGGACGACCGGGGCCGACGCTCATCGATGTCCCCAAGGACGTGCTCCAGAACGAGATGGAGTGGTACTGGCCGAGCGATCAGGAAGTGCTCGACTCACTCCCTGGCTACCGCCCGAACGTCAAAGGCCACCCGCGGATGATCAAGGAGGCGGCCCGCCTCATCATGGCGTCCGAGCGTCCGGTGATCTATGCCGGCGGCGGGATCCTCAAGTCACGCGCAGCGGAGGCGCTGCGCGAACTCGCGGAACTCATCGACACCTACGTGGTCACCACGCTGATGGCACGCGGTGCGTTCCCCGACAGTCATCCGCTGTGCCTCGGAATGCCGGGCATGCACGGCAACGCAACGGCGGTCACAGCGCTGCAGAAGGCCGACTTGTTGATCACGCTCGGCGCGAGGTTCGACGATCGCATCACGGGAAGGGTCGACGCGTTCGCTCCCGTCGCCAAGGTGATCCACGTCGACATCGATCCCGCCGAGCAGGGCAAGGTCCGTCGCCCCGACGTGCCGATCGTCGGCGACGCCAACTACGTGATCCGCGAGATCAGCTCCGAGATCCGAGCGATGATCGCAGCGGGCACGGTCCAGGCCGACACGTCGGCCTGGAAGAGCAAGGTGTCGGGTTGGCGCGAACAGTTCCCGATGACCTACGAGCAGTCCGAGCCGGGAGCGGCACTCAAGCCTCAGTACTGCATCGAGGAGCTGAACCGGCTGGCCGCCCCCCACACGATCGTGGCGTCGGGGGTGGGTCAGCACCAGATGTACACCTCACAGTTCTTCGAGTTCGAGGAGCCGTACACCTGGGTCAACTCGGGCGGCCTCGGCACGATGGGATTCTCGATCCCCGCGGCCATCGGTGCGAAGGCCGCCAAGCCCGAGTGCGATGTGTGGGCCGTCGATGGCGATGGCTGCTTCCAGATGACCGCGCAGGAACTGGTGACATCCACCGTCGAGGGGCTGCCGATCAAGGTGGCGCTGCTCAACAACAGCTACCTCGGCATGGTGCGCCAGTGGCAGGAGATGTTCTACGACGAGCGCTACTCCGAGGTGTACCTGAATGCCAAGGTTCCCGACTTCGTGATGTGGGCGGAGTCGATGGGCTGCGTCGGCATCCTCGTGGAATCACCCGAAGAAGTCGGCCCGGCCATCGAGAAGGCCAACTCCATCACCGATCGGTCCGTCGTCATCGAGTTCCGGACCGACGCATCCGAGAAGGTCTTCCCGATGGTCCCCGCCGGCGCCAGCAACGACGACCTGATCCTCCATCCCACTCAGCAGGACCGAGCCGAGAGCCTGCGCTCATGACCACCATCAATCAGTACGGCGGCCAGACCCTGAATCATCACATCCTGTCGGTGCTCGTCCAGAACCGCCCGGGTGTGCTGGCGCGCGTGGCCGGGCTGTTCGCCAGGCGGGGCTTCAACATCTTCTCGCTCGCCGTGGCTCCGGCCGAGGAGGAGGGGATGAGCCGGATCACGATCGTCGTCGACGTCGAGTCGACGCCCCTGGAACAGATCACCAAGCAGTTGTTCAAGCTGATCGATGTCGTGAAGATCTCCGAACTCGACCCGCGCCGATCTGTCGAGCGCGAGTTGCTCATCGCCACCGTCAAGGCGCCAGACGAGCAGCGCGGCAAGGTCGTCGAACTGGTCAACATCTTCGAGGGCAAGATCATCGCCGTCGCCGAGGCGGTGTTGACCGTCAGCCTCGAGGGTCACCCCGACAAGCTCGACGATTTTGAGGATTTGCTCGACGGATATGGCATCGTTGAGCTCCAGCGCACGGGTCGTGTGGCGCTGCCGAAACTCGATCGCGGCGCACGCCTGCGCGCCGTGAAGCAAACTCCCACCACTGGAAAGGCTGGCTGAGATGGCCGTCACCGTCTACTACGCAGAGGACGCGGATCCTTCGATCATCCGCGCGAAGAAGGTCGCCGTCGTCGGCTACGGATCGCAGGGCCACGCGCACGCGCTGAACCTGAAGGAGTCCGGTGTCGACGTGGTCGTGGGCCTGCGCCCCGAGTCGTCGTCAGCCGTCAAGGCCGAAGCCGCTGGCCTCACCGTGATGACGATCTCCGACGCCTCGGCGTGGGCCGACGTGATCATGTTGCTGGCACCCGACACCGAACAGAAGTCGATCTACGACGAGCACATCTCCAACCACATGACCGACGGCAAGACGCTCGCCTTTGCCCACGGCTTCAACATCCGATTCGACCGCATCCACCCGCCCGAGGGTTGCGACGTGATCATGATCGCGCCCAAGGGTCCGGGCCACCTGGTGCGACGCACCTATTCCGAGGGTGGCGGCGTTCCGGCACTCATCGCTGTTGCGCAGGATGCGACCGGAACGGCTCGCGACGTCGCGATGTCGTATGCCGATGCGATCGGTGGAACGCGCGCCGGCGTCATCGAGACAACCTTCGCCGAGGAGACCGAGACCGACCTGTTCGGCGAGCAGGCCGTGTTGTGCGGCGGGCTCACCGCTCTGGTGCGCGCCGGATTCGAGACGCTCACCGAGGCGGGTTACGCCCCCGAGATGGCGTACTTCGAGTGCCTTCACGAGGTGAAGCTGATCGTCGACCTGATGTACGAAGAGGGCATCGCCGGCATGCGCTACTCGATCTCGGACACCGCCGAGTACGGCGATCTGACCCGCGGGTCGAGGGTCGTCAACGAGGCGACGAAAGCCGAGATGAAGAAGATCCTCGAAGAGATCCAGAGCGGGCAGTTCGCCGCAGAGTGGATCGCCGAATCCGAGGCCGGCCGCCCGAACTACACGCGCCTGCAGAACGAGGGCAAGGCCCACCCGATCGAGGAGACCGGCGGCGAACTGCGCGACATGATGCCCTTCATCCGCGCCGGCAAGCAGAAGGTCTCCGACATCTCCGGCGGCTGACCC
>JBGTEH010000430.1:0-3262 GCA_041747915.1 Ilumatobacteraceae bacterium | reverse complement strand
CCGAAACGCTCAAGTCCGCGTGCCAGTACCGGCGCACTCGGTCAGGCTGGGCTCGTCGACGTGCCGCACGCAACGCGATCATCGACGGTCACCGGTTCGGCATTGGCCGTCGGGATTATGCAGTGTGCGGCGCGGGACGCGATGCGGCGCGGCCCCGCGGCCGGCGGAACGATTACGCGTTCGCATCATGAGCGGCGCGACGTCCGAAGAACTGGCTGGTTCCCGGGCGGGCCTGGGTCCGTTGTTGCACCGGCACTGCGCGGGTCCAGCGAGGCGGCGCGCAGGGGTGCCGTCACTTGGGCCGCGACGACGATCTGGTCGCCGTTGCTGCGGCCTGGGCGTTGTAAACCTGGATCTATGTCGAGGCCCACTTGTTGGCGTTCGTCGACTGGCATCGCAGGGCGCTCTCGTGTGGTCGGCGCTCGACGCGACGGCCGCATCAAGGTCACGGCTCCGTCGCCCCTCGCTCGAGCCCGCGCGACCTGAAGTCTCCACGCTCCGATCGCCTCCCGCCCCTGATACCGCTCGGACCGATGCGAACACATGAAACAGTCCCAGGCCGCCGAATGGGATGCGGTTCAGCCGAAGCTTGAGGAACAGGTAGCCGTCGTCGTCCACCGGTGGCGTGAGAACGGCGACCAGTTCGAGGCCGGAGCCATCAACCGCGTACACGGTGTTGCCGGCAGCGTCGGCTGCCAGCACGCCGCCGTCGATCGCAGCGAGGTGGTACGGGTTCGACTGCGGTCCGGCGGTGAAGCCGCCAAGGGCGTCTTTTTCGCAGTCCGAGTGCTTCCAGATTATGGCGTCGGGGTCGTTCGCCCGCTCGAACGCCGAGATGTCACCGACCAACTTCGCGTGGCCGTTGTTGACTCGCCAGATGCCGGCCTCGATCGCTTCGTCGGCTCCGCCAGTCGCGACCCAGGCGTTCTTCGCCCCGATGGCGGCGACTCCGTTGATGCCCGAGGCCGGGTCGGTCAGTGGGACCGAGTTGATCGTCTCGACCGAGCCGTGGCGAATGGTCGTCAGCGAATCGCCGTCGGCGACCAGGATGCTGCCGTCGGGTGCGGCGTCGATATCGAACGCCGGCGCGCTGAGCTCGTATGGGCCACCGTCCATCGACCTCGACGCCGTCGCGCTCGGGGCCGTCAGCAGCAAGGCGGCGGATGCCGTTGCCAACATCGTCAGCTTTCGTTGGATTCTCATGATGTCCTCCTCGTCGGTTGGAAGCGACGTGAGGAAACGGGAATTCGGGAACGTGTCGGCCGCTGTTGTTTCCACTGGTCAGTGTCCGAGTGATTCGCCATCCCGGCACGCGCCGCGCTCGAATGGCCCATCGAGCAGGTTCGCCCCACGGTGTACCCGCCGGAACGTCTGCCGATCGCGCGAACTGCTGGTTCCAAAACGACGAGGACAGCGGAGGCGGGCTTCGCTGTCCTCCAGATCGCTCAGTCGAGGAACACGTCGTCGCAACCGGTCTCGTACACGGGAGTGGCGCCGTCCAACAGGACCCAGTTGACTCCATGTGCGCCGCTACCTGCGAGTTGACCGATATCTACTGGCGTGAAACGGGCACGTGCGTGTCCGTTTCCCGCGCCGTTCGTCGTGATCGAGGTGGTCTCGATGGGGAAGGTGAACGGTTTGGCGCAATCGGGATCACCCTGGTGCACCTCGAGCACGACCTGGTAGGTGCGCCCCGGTTCGGCGCCATTCAGCTGGTAACGCTCCTGGGCGTAGATCTGCGGACCGTTCACGTGGATGTTGATGACACTGCCTGATCGCAGCGGTGCGTCCTCGACGGCATGCAGGCTGATGCGCTCGGTGTGATATGCACCGTCGGCGTGAACCGCTGACGACAGACCGACGGTGATCAATCCTGCGACGGCCGCGGTTGCGAATGTTCGATTCATAGCGTCCCCATTTCGTGGTCGATGATCCCCCGCCTCGCAGCCAACGTAGCCCGATACTCCAGCGATAACCAGGGGATCTTCGTCCGCGTCAAGACCGAGGGGTTACGGGCTTGCTGTCACGTGAACCGGCGACGGCGAAGAACAAAAACGGCCACCGTGACGATGCTGTCGGGTATGACGACTACCGCCTCCCCGAGCGCCTCGGTGGCGGAATCGTCACCGTCCGGTTGCACAGCAACGACGAGGACAAACAGCGCGAGTCCACCGTGCGGAGAACGTCCGCCAGGTCCCGCCCGGCGATCCAGACTTCGAGGTGTCGTACAAGCATCGCACGCTGCCGAGAGCATCAACCGGCATCTCGATGACACGCTCTGGCTCCGGCGAGCGCATACGGTCGGTGCACGACGTCAGTTGTTGAATCGACGCGCCTCGAACTCGGTCGATGATTCGAAACAGCCCCGATCGGGTGTCGGCGCGGGCCCGCGAACCCCTACGATTGCGTCCGGCAAGGTCGGCCTCGCGTCGACAACCTGGGTCTTCTCCCAGGTTTCGCGTCGGTCTGGCGCCTCGCGCCTCGCGCCTCACGGGTGAAGAAGTGCCACGCTGCCTCACCAGGGTCGACTCGATGGTGATCCTCCCGACAGCGAACGGGTGAGCGACCTCAAGGCCCGAGCGCGTCTGGTCGAGACATACGGGACCGAGGTGCCACGGGAACGATCTTCGACGATCACGATCGGGTTCTCGACGATATGACGTACTGGCCGAACCGGCTTCCCGATCACCGTTGTCGGCGCCCCCGCTGCTCATCTTCAACGAGCGTTGACCGTGTCGCAGCCGAAGAAGCTGTGGAGGACACCGCCGTCGAGGTACTGGCCTCGCATGCAGGCCTCCGTGTCACCGGCCGACAGGTCGGTCTCCGACGAGACGAACGACAAGCGCATGTCGTCGTCGCCGTCCTTCGTCTTGTCGTCGAGTTCGAACGAGTCGTTCACGTGGGTCGGGCCGGACGCCGCGGCGCCGCCGGTGAGGGCGTACACGAGCGTGGGGTCACCGAACCGGACCGACGCCGGCACGATCAGCGATGCGTCGAATGCCTCCGGCAGCCCGTACTCCCCGGCTGATGTCGTGAGCACCGCGACGGGCACCTTGCCGTTGCTCTCGACGTTGATGCGGTTGAAGGCGTTCGCGGGCCGCACGTTGATCGCGACCGGCACGATGCAGTCGATCGCGAACGACGCCTGCCCGATGTTGTTGCTCAGGTCGGGGTCGGTGTCGGTCGGCGAAGCCGGAGCGATCTCGGTGTCGAAGGTGACCGACTGCGCCCCCGGGGCGGTGCACTGCACCGTGAACGCCTG
>JBGTEH010000429.1:0-8093 GCA_041747915.1 Ilumatobacteraceae bacterium | reverse complement strand
GCCCGGCCCGACCCCACCGCGCCGCGCGGTCGCACGGGGTGGCGCCGTTGGCGTGACACGGGCTCATCGGGGCCGGCGACTCGCCCTGGTCGGCCCCGCAATCCGGAGCTCGCCGCTCCCGATGACATCGAGTTCGAGCCGCTCACCCGCCTGTACCTAGCTGTGTGATCCGGCCGGGTCGCGGGTTGGGCGGCGAGGTCGGAGTCGGTGTAGGAAGGAGCCATGATTCGCCACATCGTGTTGTTCCGATGGAACGAAGATGTCACCGACGCCGAGATCGCAGCCACCTCCGACGCGCTCGATGCACTTCGCGCCGTGGTGTCGGAGATCGGCGAGTACCGCCACGGTCGCGACATCGGACTCAACAGTGCCAACTACGACTATGTCGTCGTCGGTGACTTCGCCACCGTCGAGGACTATCTCGGCTACCGCGACCACCCTGCCCACCAGCAGTTCATCGCCGATCACATCACCGCTCGGGTGGCCGATCGGGCCGCCGTGCAGTACGAGTTCTGACGCGCAATCGGCCGGCGAGGTCGTCGATTCGTCGAAGGTCGGGATGATCAACAGCCACGTGCTGACGCGTTCGGCCGTCGCCTCCATGGCGGGTCAGACGGTCGACGTGGAACCGACGCCGGTCGACCACGCCACGCGGAGGGTCTCGCGACGCCGCTCGACATCGACGAACTGAGCGATCATTCCGCCGATGGCGAGCGCGAGGTAGATCGCGTACCACCACCAGTCGTCGGCGAGTGCGGCAGTCGTGTCGGACGAGTCGAAGTCGCCCACCTCGGTCACGCCGAAGATCAACATCAGCCCGCCGACGATCGCCGATGCTCCCGCCAGCGCCGTGAGCACAGTGAGCAGTGCCATCGGGAGGTCGGCGGCGAGTGCCACAGCGGCCAGCACGAGCGCCAAGGCGACCCCCGACAACACGATCACCCACGACCAGTTGACGCCGAGGGCGACCATCGCCGACGTGCCGAGAGCGAACCCGATCGCCAGCATGCCGATCACCACGGCGACCTCGTAATACAGGTAGGCGAGCAGGCCGAACACGACCGCGACCACGATGCCCACGATCCACCCGACGGCCGAGCCGAGGAATCCATCCGCTCCAGACGTGATGCCGGCACCGAGCATGAAGCCGGCGAACGCACCCCACAACGGGATGATGATCCGCATGGCCAGGTAGCCACGGAAGCAGAAGACCGCGCCGGTCAGAACTGCGAGGATGCCCACCACGGTGTCGTTCATCGCCACACTCTTGCAGAGCGCCGCAGATGGCGGCGGCAACGTCGTAGTGCGAGAATCACGTCATGACCTCCACCACACAGCTCGCGGGCCCACCGACGGTGTTGCTCTGCACGGACGGGTCCGACCTGGCTCTCGCGGCGATTCGTCAGGGGCTGGCCCTGCTCACGACGCCTGGGCGGGTGGTGTTGCTCGCGGTCGCCCCACCCGTCGACCCGACTCTGGTCACGGGCACCGGTTTCGCCGGCGGGGTGATGTCGTACGACGAGAAGAACGAGTTGATCGAGGCTCAAGGACTCACCGCCCAGGCGACGCTCGATGCGACCGTTGCCGAACTCGGCATCGAGGGCGTCGAGACGATGCTCGACTACGGCGACGCCGGCCACGTGATCTGCCAGGTGGCTGCGTCGCTACCGGCGAGCGTTGTCGTGCTCGGAACGCACGGACGAAGCGGGCTGCGGCGAGCGGTGATGGGCTCGACATCGGATCACGTGGTGCGCAACGCCGTCTGCCCGGTGCTCGTCCAGCAGGCGCAGGACTGAAGCCAGGCCCGGGGAACGAGCCTCTGAGCGACTACCCGGCTCTGCCCGAAAACGCCAACGGCGCCACACCCGACGATTCGTCGGACGCGGCGCCGTCGTGAGCCGATGTCAGTTCAAGAACCGATCACCGGTCAAGAACCGACGACCGATCAAGAACCGATGACTTTGGCCTTCGCCGTCGCGTATTCGGCGTCGTCGATCTTGCCACCGGAGTGGAGATCGGCGAGCTTGGCGAGTTGATCGGCCTCGCTGGTACCACCGGCGCCGCCGGTGGTCGCACGGATGTACTCCTGCATCGCCTCGTTCTGCTTCTGGGCGGCTGCCACCTGGCGCTCGGCCATGCCTCCACCGCGCACGATGAGGTACAGGAAGATGCCGAGGAACGGAAGGAAGATGATGAAGATGGACCAGATCGCCTTGGCCCATCCACCCATGTCGTGGCTGCGGATGATGTCGCCGAAGATCGTGAAGATCAGCATGATCCACACGAAGAAGAGGAAGAACCACAGGAGCGACCAGAGCACCTGCCCGGTGCCGAATTCAGCTGCGAAGAGCAATGTCGTGACCTTTCTGTCAGCAGTTTCGTCAGAACACCGTGTTCCGGACGCGCACATCATGACTCAGTCGCGTGTCGATATCAACCATCCTCGGTGTGCGATGTACCATCCCAGCGGTCAATCCGACTGACGCCACTGCCACCATTGGAGAAACACATGCCACTCGCCCCCATCGAGGTGCTCGTCATCAACTTCCCGGGCAATCAGTTCTCGGGTGAGATCATCCCCGAACTGGAGCGACTCGTCGACAACGACACCATCTCCATCATCGACGGGATCCTGGTGACGAAGGACGAGGATGGTGACGTCATCTTCACGGAGTTCGAGGAGATGGGCGGCAACGCCGAAGCGACTGCGCTCGCAAACGCGATGAATCAACTCGAGTCGCTGATCTCCGACGAGGACATCATGGAGTTCGCGGCGACCCTCGAGCCGGGCAGCTCCGAGGCGATCCTGGTTTTCGAACACACGTGGGCTCGCCCGCTGCGCGACGCGATCGTCAACTCCGGCGGTGTGCTCGCCAACAACTTCCGCGTGCCGGGCTTGGTCGTCGACGAACTGCTCGCCGAACTCGCCTCGCTCGACGAGTCCTGATCCGAACCAACCCGAACACACCGAGCCCCCGAACACATCGACAACGAGGAGACACCAACATGCGTGGACGTAGAGGACGACCGGGACTGGTCGGAACGATGGCGCGCACCGCCGTCGTCGCCGGCACCGCCACCGCGGTGGTCGGCCATTCACAGAACAAGCAGGCCGCCAAGCAGGACGCCGCTGCCGAACAGCAGGCAGCCCAGCAGGCCGCCTTCGAATCGCAGGCCCAACTGGCTGACATGCAGGCACAGATGGACGCCATGCAGGCGGCCCAGCAGCCCGTGCCACCACCACCGCCCGCGGCTGCGCCGGCGGGCGGTGGCGACGATCTGATGTCGCAGCTGAGCCAACTCGCCGATCTCAAGGCGGCTGGCGTGCTCACCGACGAGGAGTTCAGCGCGGCCAAGGCCAAGCTGCTCGGCTGAGCCGGGTCGCCACTCGCACGCCGTCTGGCACTGAGCCGATACGTCAGCGCGTCGTTCGGCCGACGGAGGCGATCACCCTTTCAGTCACCGTGCAATCACTGCGGCCTTGGCTGCGGCGTACTCGGCGTCGTCGATCTTGCCGGCGGTATGTTGCTCGGAGAGCTTGGCGAGCTGGTCGGCGTCGGTCGATACCGCCGCTGCTTCGCGGAGGTACGCCCGACTTGCCTCGTTCGCCTCTTTCGTTGCCGCCGAGGAGCGGTCGGCCATCGAACCGCCCCGAGCGATGAGGTAGGCGAAGATGCCGAGGAACGGCAACACGATGATGAAGATCGACCAGATTGCCTTGCCCCCGCCCGACAGGTCGGCGCTGCGGATGATGTCGCTGAAGATCACGATGATCATCCAGACCCAGATCACGAACATGAAGAACCAGAGCGTCGACCAGAGCGCCTGGCCCGAACCCCACTCAGCCGCGACGATCATGTGTGTCACTCGTCATCATCGTTCGTCATCATCGTTCGTGGTCGTGGGCAGGTCAGTCGCGGACGATGACTGCGGGTGCCGTGGAACCGCCGATCAGAACCGACACGAGGATGCCGAGCGGCAGCGTGCCCCAGTAGCTGAGGCCCATTGCTGGCGCAGCGCTTCCGAGGAAGAGCATCAGCAGCCATGTCGCCGGAAAGGTGGTGAGCAGGAAGATGACGAGCAGTCCGATGAGTCCCTTGATCATGTTGTCCTCATTTCGATGTGGATGCGGATTCGTTGTGGAGGCACCCTGATGGCGCAACCCGTTCGCGAATGTAGTCAGCGAGATATCGTGCTCCGGTGCTCATTCTCGCGATCCTCGGTTTCGGAATTCTCGTCGGCGCGGCGGCCCAGTTCATCCTGGGGCGCGACGGTGGCGGGATCGACTGGGCGATTGCTCTTGGTGCCGGCATCGGCGGCTCGTTCGTCGGCGGCCTGCTGTTCAGCCTGATCAGCGGTGACGGATTCGATCTGAGGCCGAGCGGGATCATCGGCTCGATCGTCGGGGCGGTCATCATCACCGCCATCTGGCGCTGGTCGGCGCAGCGCCAGCGGGCCTAAGCCTCGACGTCAGCCGCGAACCGTGCTGCAAACCCGGCTCGCGTCGGTCACGGCCCGTCACACTACTGTTGCGATCCTGTGAGCAACGTGGTGCCGACGGACAACACGACCGCCGGGCTGGTGTGTGCTCACCACCACCTGTACTCGGCACTCGCGCGGGGCATGCCGGCGCCCATGCGTACCCCTCGGACATTCCTCGACGTGCTCGAACTGGTGTGGTGGCGACTCGACGTCGCTCTCGATCTCGACATGCTCGAGTGGTCGGCGAAGCTCGGGGCGCTCGAAGCGCTCGAGGCCGGTTGTACAGCGATCATCGACCATCACGAGTCACCGCACGCCATCGAGGGCTCGTTGAGCGTCATCGCCGACGCCTGCGCTGAGGTGGGTGTGCGGGTCAACACGTGCTACGGGATCACCGATCGTCACGGCCCCGACGGCGCCGCGCGTGGACTCGCCGAGAACGATCGCTTCCTGCGAGAGGGCGGCCGAGGAATGGTGGGCGTGCACGCGGCGTTCACGTGTAGCGACGACACGCTGGCCGCCGCTGCCGACCTGGCGGTGCGCCACTCTGTCGGCGTCCACGTCCACGTCGCCGAAGGTCCTGACGACCGCGACGCCGCCGATCGACTGCGGGCGCTCGCCACGGACGAGTGGCTGCTGATCCACGGCGTCCACCTCGCGGACGATCACGACCTGTGTGGCACGCTCGTGCACAATCCACGATCCAACATGAACAACGCGGTGGGCTACGCCCGACCGACGCGTTTCGCGAACCCGGTGGCGCTCGGCACCGACGGGATCGGTGCCGACATGCTGTCGGAGTTCCAACTGGCGTTCGTCGCGTCGCGTTCCGTCGACCTGACCGCCAACCCCGACGCCGCGTGGGCGTGGCTCGAACGCGGCTGGGACCTGTACCCCGAGGCGCTCGACGATCGGGTCACGTGGTCGTACGAACCGATGAGTCCGTGGCACCTCGCGTACACGCCCGGGGTGAAGGCGATCGACGTCGACATCGCAGGGGAGCCGGTACTCCGACAGGGCGTTGCGTCGCGCGTCGACGGCGCCGAGATCCGCGCCAAGGCCGCCGAACAAGCCCGCCGTCTCCATGCCCGACTCTGAACCGGTCCGTCTGGGTTCAGGTCACGACGACTGTGGTGCCGACGTCGGCGAACGACCAGAGGAAGGCGGCGTCGAGGTTGTGCTGGCGCTGACAGCCACCCGACAACCGAGTGCCCAGTTCGTCGGTCGTCTGGTACGGAGTGTTGTCGGACACGTGCAGCGGGATCGCGTGGAAGCCGATGTGACCGATCTGAGTCTCCTGGTAGCGGATCATCAGGGGGAGCCACGCCTTGCCGTTCCAGGCGGTGGAGCGGTCGGAGCGGCTGTACACCGTGTGGGTGCCCGGCTGCTCATTGCTGTAGGTGCTGCCCGACACGAGCCACGAGCGGATGATCTGTTCGTCGCCGCTCACTGCCCACACCCGTTGGCCGGCGCGGTCGTACACGACACGGCGACCAGAACCCGAATCCGCCGGTAACGGCGGAGCGTCGTTCCCGACCGACGACACCGGGGAGAGCAGATGGCCCGTCGAGTCCATGGCGCCCTGCGGCGGTGGCGACGTGCGAACGACGAACGACTCCTCGTCGGGCCAGATGTCGAGCGCGATCGAACTCTCGCGGCCGACGACTCCGTCGACGAAGAGATTCTCTGCTTCTTGATACGCCATCACCGCAGCAAGGGTGGGGTTGTCGAAATCGCCGTCGGCAACACCGTCGTAATACCCGGTGTCGATGAGCGCCTGCTGGAGGCAGGCAACACCGGTGCCAGTCGAGCCGAGGCGGACCGACAGGGCTCCGATCGTGCAACCGCCGTCGGCGCGTTCGGACTCGACCGGAACGGTGGGCTCGACTCCGTTCTGCCCGAGCTCGCCTTCGAGGTCGGGAATCGCGGCCGCAGCGATCACCGGGGCCGCCTCGATGTTCTCGGCGGACGGCTCGGAGTTCGCAGGAGCGGTCAGCGTCAGCGACGAGTCGGAACGACCGGTTGCCACTGCACCCAGTGCAGCCACGCCGAGTACGGCGACGATGGCGATCGCGAGTCCGGCGCGTCGGCGTTGATCGGGCGGAGATGGATCGGGCTCGAAACCCGAATCGGTTCCGGCGTCGATCAGGGTCGTCACGGGACCCAGGCTAGCGGACGAGCCCCGCCAGAAACTGTTACGCCGGGGGTCTGACCCCTGGCGTAACGTCAGCGGAACGCTGCGACTGCGACGGCCGACGCGAGACCGACGCCGGCTGCGAACATCGTCAGGGTGCCCACGACTCGGACGGCGTGCGGGTGCACCACGTCGGATCCGGCGCGCAGCGGACCGTGGAGATCCTCGTAGTGCACGCCTGTCCACACGAGCAGGCCCGCGCCGAACACCGTCTGGGCCAGGCCGGCCGCAGCGAACAGCCAGAGCGAATGAATCGCCGCAAACCTGCACAGCACCAACCCGGCCACCACCGTGGCGATCGCGGCGCGCTCCCACGCGAGCGCCGTTCGTTCGTGCTGCAGCCCGTCATCGAAGCTCGTCGTGGGTCTCTCGAGGCGTTTGGGCTCGTCGGGGTTCACGACACGACCAGCACGACTGCGGCCACGACCGCCACCGCCGCCGTGCCGATCGCCATCATCATCGGCAGACGTGACGCAGGCAGCGGCTCGTGCAATCGCATCGACCTCTCGTTGAGCGCCCATCGGCGATAGGCGCTCGCTGCGGTGAAAAAGCTCAGCACGAGCAGGCCGATGCCGAGCAGTTCGCCGCCTGTGAAGTCCTCGAGGAGACCAACCGCCGCGAGCCCGCCGGCGGCCAATGCCAGCGCCGTGCGGATCCACGCCAGGAATGTCCGTTCGTTGGCGAGCGTGAACCGGTAGTCGGGCTCGGTGCCGACCGTACGCGGGTCCGGAGGGATCAGCTTGTCGCGCAGGCTCACGACTGCCCCGACTCCACGATCGACTCGTTGTTCGCCTCGCACACCGTGGCCTCCTCGGCCCGAAGGTACACGTCGGGCGAACCGTGGCCCTCGCTTTGAGGTCGCCGAGGGTGTCGCTGGCGGGATCGAGGCGCGAGACTCAGCGGTGTGAAGCAACTGTCCGGACTCGATGCCAGTTTCCTCTACATGGAAACACCGACCACCTATGGCCATGTGAACGGCCTGGCGATCTACGAACGGCCGTCGCCCGACTTCGATCCGTACCAGGCTGCCCACGACCGCTTCGATGCATTGATCGGTCGACTCGAACCGATGCGCCGCCGGTTGGTGGAGGTGCCGTTCCAACTCGATCACCCGTACTGGATCGACGATCCCGATTTCGACCTCGACTACCACGTCCGCCACATCGGCCTCGCGCCTCCGGGTGGCGCCGATCAGCTCGCCGAGCAGGTGGCACGAATCGTGGGTCGCAGGATGGATCGCTCGCGTCCGCTGTGGGAGGTCTACGTGATCGAGGGCCTCGCCGATGGCCGTTGGGCGATGTTGACCAAGACGCACCATGCCACGATCGACGGAGCCTCGGGTGTGCTGCTGCTCGGCATTCTCACCGACCCGTCACCCGACGCGCCGTTTCCCGAACCAACCGAGTGGCACGGCGAA
>JBGTEH010000428.1:0-12279 GCA_041747915.1 Ilumatobacteraceae bacterium | reverse complement strand
GACGATCACTCGATCGTGATTGGCTATCAACGCACGCCGCCGACCGACGCCGAGACCTTGGCAGCGATCGCTTCGATGCGTGACGCAATTGCCGAGGAGCCATGGTGACCGAACCGCGGCGCGGTGAGATCTGGTGGGGTGAGTTCGAAGACGTCGGTCGTCGGCCCTTTCTGGTGATGACGCGAACAGCAGCGATTCCGGTCCTGAACAGCGTCCTCGCAGCCCCGGTGACTCGAACGATTCGAGACATCCCCACCGAGCTTCGACTCGGCACCAGCGACGGTATGCCGACGGACTGTGTCGCAAGCTTCGACAATCTTCGTGTCGTTGCCAAGGCATACCTCGTCGAGCGGCAGTGTGCGCTCGACCCGCTGCGTCTCGCCGAGGCGTGCGAAGCCCTCCGGGTGGCAGTCGACTGCTGAGCGCGGGCACTGGGAGGTTTCCGTCGGCGATGCCGATGGGCTCGTCCAGGCGCGCTGCGGCGTTGCCGAGGGTGGAGGAGTTCCCGTTCGGCGATGAACCGCGCTCTGGCGGGTGCTACGCCTTCACGTTGTGGCGCGTGACGAGGGCGGCGTAGTCCTCGATGCTTCCGGGAAGGATCTCGAAGCGAACAACCATGTGGCTGTTCACCTCCTCGAGTTCGACGACGCGGCACACGGCGACCGGATCATCGGGGTCGCCTTGCTCGCCGACCAGGATCAGGGCGCCCGGCACGATGATGCTGGGGTCGGCGGCGTCCTCAAGCAGCGACGAGGAGTAGCCGGTGTGGTCCTGCGACATCAGGTCGGCTCTGAGATCGATCGTCATGGCTACCTCCTGAGCTTCGTTTGCTGGATTGTCGCACCGCCCGCTTGGCGAGGGGCTTGGTCGAGCTCGCTCGACCTCAGCGTAATCAGGGGCTGTCGCAGGGTTCCGCGGGCCTGTCGACCACGCGTCCGCGGACGCTTCCGGTCCGTTGCTCGGGGCGGGCAGTAGTGTCAGCTCGGATGGTGGGACCTTCCGAGCGGGCCTTCGAGACGGCGATCTGCGACTCGCTCGTCTCGTTGGGTGGCTACACGGCGGTCAAGGTCGGCAACGCCGCGGATCGCGACGATGACTTCTCGGCCGACCTGGCGCTCGACACGGCGGAGCTGTTCTCGTTCATCGGGGCGACGCAGGCGGAGGAGTGGGAGAAGGTTCGTCGTTCCCACTCGTCGCCCGACGAGGCGCAGCGAGCGTTCGCCACGCGGTTGGCGAAGGAGATCGACAGCCGGGGGACCGTCGACGTGCTGCGGCACGGGATCGTGTACGCGGGGCACGAGAAGGCCGAAATCCGGCTCGCCTACTTCCGGCCGGCGTCGGGGCTCAACGCCGATCTCGAGGCCAAGTACCAGGCGAACCGGCTGACCGTCACCCGGCAGTTGCCGTACGAGCCTTCGTCCGCCAAGACGGTCGATGTCGGGCTGTTCCTCAACGGCATCCCGGTCGCGACCGCGGAGATCAAGAACCACCTCACCGGGCAGACCGCCGAGGACGCCAAGCAGCAGTACCGCCGCGACCGCGACCCCCGCAACGCGCTGCTGCGCCGGGCGATCGTGCACTTCGCCGTCGACACCGAGCAGGTGTTCATGACCACTCGTCTGTCGGGCGACAGCACTCGCTTCCTTCCGTTCAACCGGGGCAACGGTGATCGGGCCGGCAACCCCGCACGTTCCGGGTATCGCACCGGCTATCTGTGGGAGGAGGTGTGGTCGCGCGATGCCTGGCTCGACCTGCTCGCCCGGTTCGTGCTCACCACCACCGACGATGCGGGCAAGAAGGTCACGCTCTTTCCTCGCTACCACCAGTGGAGCGCCGTGTTGTCGCTTGTTGCCGACGCCCGCTCGCAGGGTGCCGGGCACTCGTACCTCGTGCAGCACTCGGCGGGGTCGGGCAAGTCGAACACGATCGCCTGGCTCGCCCACCGGCTCTCGTCGCTGCACTCCGCCGACGACCGGCCGGTGTTCGACAAGGTCGTGGTCATCACCGACCGGCTCGTGCTCGACCGGCAGCTACAAGAGACGATCTACCAGTTCGAGCGCACCCACGGCGTCGTCGCGAAGATCGATCAGGACTCCAAGCAGCTCGCCGAGGCGCTCGCCGGCGAACACTCCCGCATCGTCATCACCACCATCCAGAAGTTCCCGTACGTGATGAAGCACGTCGAGGAGCTGGCGTCACGCCGGTATGCGGTCATCATCGACGAGGCCCACTCGTCCCAGACCGGCGACTCCGCCAAGGAGATGAAGAAGGTGCTGGGCCGTGGCTCGTCGGCTTCTTCCGACTCCGAGGCGTCGCTTCTCGCTCAGGCCGAGGCCGCCGAGGTGTCGCTGGTCGACGAGGTGGCCGACCCGGTGCAGGACCTCCTCGCCAAAGAGGTCGACGCCCGCGGGCGGCAGGCGAACATGTCGTTCTTCGCCTTCACCGCCACCCCGAAGGGCCGCACGCTCGAGCTGTTCGGGCAGCGGGGCGAGTCGGGCAAGTACGAGCCATTCCACCTCTACTCGATGCGCCAGGCGATCGAGGAGGGCTTCATCCACGACGTGCTCGCCAACTACGTCACCTACGACACCTACTTCAAGATCGACAAGGCGATCACCGACGACCCCGAACTCGACAAGTCACGCGCCAGCGCCGCCATCGCTCGCTTCGTCTCGCTCCACGAGCACAACCTCGCTCAGCGCGCCGACGTCATCGTCAACCACTTCCGCGGCCACGTCGCCTCCAAGGTCGGCGGCCACGCGAAGGCGATGGTGGTCACGGCTTCTCGCCTCCACGCGCTGCGATACAAGCGGGCGCTCGACAAGTACTGCGCCGAGCACGGCATCGGCGACGTCGGCGTGCTGTGCGCCTTCTCCGGCAAGCTCGACGACGATGGGCCAGAAGGTCTTACGGAGTGGACCGAGTCTCGGGTGAACGGGTTCCCGGAGTCGGAGACGCCCGCCCGGTTCGACACCGACGAGTGGCAGATCCTCGTCGTCGCCGAGAAGTACCAGACCGGCTTCGATCAGCCCAAGCTCTATGCGATGTACGTCGATAAGACCCTCACCGGCCTGGCTGCCGTGCAGACGCTGTCCCGGCTCAACCGCATCCACCCCGACAAGACGGGCACGTTCGTGCTCGACTTCCGCAACTCGGCAGAGTCGATCCAGGAGTCGTTCGCGCCCTGGTACGTGCGAACCCTCGCCGCGCCAACCGACCCTCACTTGCTGTACGACACCCACGCCGAACTCGGCCCGTTCGACGTCCTGCGCGGCGACGAAATCGAGACGATGGTCGGGCTCCTGCTGACCGATCCCGAGAAGAACCACCAGCGGATCCACACGGTGATGCAGCCGGCGGTCGACCGGTTCAACGCGCTCGACGCCGAACGCCAGGACGAGTTCCGAGACGTGCTCACCCGGTTCACCCGGATCTACTCGTTCCTGTCGCAAGTCGTGTCGTTCACCGACGTCAAGCTCGAATGCGACTACCTGTTCTGTCGTCGCCTGTCGCAGCTGCTCAAGCGTGACTCGGTTATGGGTGTCGACCTCGGCGACTCGGTGGAGCTCACCCACCTGCGGATGGAGAAGTCGTGGTCTGGCGACGCCTCGCTCGATGACAACGTCGACGGCGAAGTGATCACCATCTACGGCGGTGGGGGCCGCACGGCGCTGCCCGAGGAGATGCCGCTGTCGGAGGTGATCAAGCGGATCAACGAGCGGTTCGCGATGGGCATCACGGAGAACGACGCCCTCTTCTTCGGGCAAGTCGACGGCGCGGTCGTCGCGGATGAGAACGTGCAGATCCAAGCCGGTGCCAACGACTTCGAGCGATTCAAGGTCGGCCTGGACGGCGTCTGGCAGTCGAAGCTCCTCGAACGACAGAAGACCAACGACGAGCTGGTCTACGCAGTTCTGGACAACCCCGATCTCAAGGCGGCATGGCTCGAGCGAAGCGCGCCGAGCATCTACGCCCAGGCCCGAGTCGCGCGCCAGCGGACCTGTCCGATCGGCGAGCTGATCCGTCCGGATGGCGAGACCCGCCTCCTGGAGTACAAGTCGACGATGCGCTGGGACGTCAACCAGGGCGAGAACGCGAGCTACATCGAAGACGCGGTCGTCAAGTCGATCGCCGGGTTCGCGAACAGCCTGTACGGAGGCACCCTGCTCATCGGCGTCACCGACGGCGGCGGCATCTACGGCCTGGAGTCCGACTACGCCACCTTCTCGAAACGTGGCGAGCGAGGCGACCGCGACCTGTGGGGCCAACACCTGAAGAACCTGCTCGACCGCCTCGGCAAGTCAGCAGCGTCGCTCGTCGACTGGGACTTCTTCACCATCGACGGCAAGGACATCTGCCGCATCAGCATCGACCCCGGCGACCACCCGGTCTACGAGATCAAGGGCGACGAGCGCCGGTTCTGGTGGCGCACCCCCGTGAGCACCGATCGCATCGACAACGAATCCGACCTCGACCGGATCATCGCCCGCCGTTGGGGTAGCTGAGTTCGCTCAGGGTCCAACGCCGCGGATGGTGGAAGCCGATGCGTTCACCAACCCAGCGAGTGCGGTCGCGCTTGATCGCAGATCTTCGATCGAGCCGCTGATGTCGAGTGCTGTCGTGATGATCTCGACGCCGGCGTTACGAATGATGGTCGAGTCGCCGGATTCTCCGGCGAGATCGGCGTACACGAGGACGCCTCGCCGAAGGCCGAGCCGGGTGCAATAGGCGAGCATTTGGTACGCGTCTGCGTTCGGGAAGTCGCCGTTGGTGGTGCGCTTGTATTTGGCGTCGATCACTGCGAGGCACTGATCGCCAGACCACCACGTGACGTCGGGCTTCATCACTACCGTGTCGCCCTCGTCGAGGTACGACTTTCGCTGACCGTCCACCCGGCCGCCGAAGCCTTGGAGTTCCCGTCGCAACTCGGCCTCGACATAGTTCTCGAAGACGTGGTTCATGTTGAAGAGAAAGGCGGATCCTCGCTGCGTCTGGTCAGGGAACTCGAGCGAGCGCTGCTCGAGAACCAAACGTGCGAGCGCCAAGGCGGCGCGGTAGCGCTGATTCAACCGAGTGAAGTTGAACGTGGGAACGCTCATGCCGGCTGGCCATGGCTCAACCCCATCGAGACGGAAGCGAAGGTGCGCGAGACGGCGGGCCAGGGCGGGATCAAGAACGTGTCGTTCGACGATTCCAAGTGCGGTCTTGAGCACGCGGTTCTCGACGATGTTCACCTCGTACTCGTCGTATCGAAGCTCGACGGGGATGTGTATCCCGGGGCGACGACTCAGCTGTTGATCGAACAGGAGTCGGCCACGCACTCTCCGCTCGGCCGCCTCATGAGTGACGTATCCCTGAAGCGGTGTTGGGCGCAGCGCTGCCTCGCCGTGAAATGCAAGTGCATGCGCGAGCGCCGACAATGGATCATCGGCGGCGCCGAGCAGTGCGTCGAGTTCTTGCCACGAGTCGGAGTCATCGGAAGAGGTGGCGAGGTAGAGCAGCCGACTGACCGCCACCTTCGGGACGATGCGCAGTTCGACCTCGCCGTACCGAAGCACGCCGACCTTGTGTTTGGCGGTGACCGAATAGAACCCGGTCGTGACAGATGGCGCTACTGACACGTGCCCATCCGCGTGCATGTCGGCCGCTATCGCTGGCTCGATGTCGATCTCGACCGACCCGTACTCGGGGAGCGAATACCGCCGAAGCTGGTCAGATTGCAGTGTCGTCAACACCCGCATCACCGTCAGACGCTGGTGCTTCCGCCTCGATTGGCTCTGGCGAGCGACGGGCCGCAACAGCTCGTTGTAGGGCCGCCAGTTCGAATCGCTCTGCCGTTCCTGGCTGGCCGTAGAAGTGCTCGGTCAGTAACGGCATGATCGCGTGTTTCCAGATGCGCTCCAGCTCACGCTGTTGGTCGACTCGTTCCGTCATGAGATATGACGGCCCAATCGAGTAGTCGCTGTCGCCGAGGCGCCGGTTCAGCTCTTCGAGCAGCAGTGCGACGCCCTCGTCGAGCCGTTCTCGTTTCAGCCACTCCCGAAGCAGTCCAGAAATCGGCTTCTCGGTCGGCGAGAATTCGACGAAGTAGAAGCGCCGTCGGATTGCCGCATCAACCATTGCGATGGACCGGTCGGCAGTGTTCATCGTGCCGATCACGAACAGGTTCTTCGGAAGCGAGAACTCGTCGTCGGTCGTGTTGCCGTACTGCAGGATCAAGCTCTCATCGCGATACTCGAGCAGGTAGTACAGCTCACCGAAGATCTTGGCGAGGTTGCCTCGGTTGATCTCGTCGATGATGAGGAAGTACGGGTCGTCGGGGTTCTTGCGCGCGGCGTCGGCCAGGTTCTTGACCGGTCCTGGGCTCAGCTCATAGGTCATGTTGCCGTCGGTGACCCGCGGTCGGAATCCCTCGACGAAGTCCTCGTAGGAATACGACGGATGGAATTGCACGATCTGGTAGCTGCCACCGTTGGCCGTCAGTTGAGTTGCCAACTTCGCTGCGAGGTAGGTCTTGCCGGTTCCCGGAGGCCCATAGAAGATGACCTGCTTCTTGGAGGACAACATGTCGACAATCTCTTGCAGCCACTCGCGGTCAAGCATCCACGTCTGCGCCGTGTCGTTGTCGATCGGCTGAAGCAGCAGCTCAACCTGCACTGGTGGCATCACTTCGTCGGAGTCGACGAAGCTTCTCATCTCGTCGGCGAGCTCGCTGATCTCGGTGACCGTGAGCAGGGTACGCAATCGCGAGTACAGGGCCGGGCTCACATCGGCTCGGTCGACGGGTGCGTCGGTGTTGGCCCATTCAACGTCCCGACTCCATTCGACTGCCCCGGAGTCGAACACCGCATCGCTGATGATTGTCCCGAAGTAGAGGTCGGACTTGTCGGGCATGAGGACAAGGTCGCCGGGCTTCATGCGAGTGATGAACCGATGAAGATTGCCGGCTTGGTTTCCGACCACATTGCTGGACAGGTCTGGGTCCGAGAACCTGAACGCTGCTCGCACGTCATCGATCGACGATCCAGCGGGAACGTTGATGTCCCAGAACACCTTCGTCTTGGCCTCCTCGAGAGCCTCGGCTGCAGCGGTCCCGTCCTCTCGCTTCACCCGAACGATCCACGCCCGTTCGCCCGTGACGCTGGCCTGTGGTTGTTCCGGTGGCCGCGGTAGCTCGATCCCGAGGGCTTCCTCGATGTAGATGGCCGCTTCCTCGCTGAACGACTTGTGAAACGGGGTGTTGCGGCCTGCCGTTGCCTCGATAGCCGTGGTGAGTTTGTCAGACAGTGCCTCGATGGCATCAGCAAAGCTGTCGGCTGATCCGAGCTTGACATAGTGCGCCTCTTCGGGGAACGAGAACGGCGACAACTTTGCCTCGATGCCTGCTTCTGCGAGGGCCCCCACCAACTCAGGCTCGGGTCCGGTTGCGATGAACCCGACCTCCCCGGCCGCTGCCCTGAGCGTGCGGTTCGGCCCGACGTTGAGTGAGATTCCGCCGCCTCGGCGAGAGACAGACCACGAGTGTGGGTTCACGTTGTCGGCCGTCGTAATCGCCTCCTCCATGACGCGTAGAAACCCGTGACGCTTTTCTTCATCAGGGAAGACGGCCTCGATATCCTCGCTTAGCGACGCTGGGCCGGTGCGTCCCTCACGCGGAGTCTTCGTCACGTCCCACAGTGGGCGGACTTCGTTCGAGTACCAGCTGAACTCTGGTCCGAACCGCTCCGACAGCGCACTTCGCGCCGCCAGCAGTTGACGATCCAGGTCGGTGCTCTCGCCGGCCTCTGCCGGGAACGCCGCGATGATTCGCTTCCTATGGTCGTTTGAGCTGATGTCCTCGAAGCTGCCCGGAAGAGGAGGAAGAGCACGGCGTTGCGCTGCGCATTGGCTCGTCGCTGCGGCACTGCGACGAGCATCGCCTTGAACGCCCACGGGTCATCGAGCAAGCGGGACCGATCCTCCTCAGACAGCTCCGACCAGTGCGCGGCGAACTCGATGAGAAACTCGACCAGGTAGTACCGGTTCGTATTGAATCCGGCGCCACCGTTGATCAGACCAAGCCCCAGTGGCTCGACGAGTTGGTCTGGAACCTCGAACGGTTCGGGGGCGAGCGCCCCAACTCCGTTGATGTTCTCCAGCTTCTTCTCCGCCGTGACGTTCGACAGGGCAAGCAGGTGGAGGTACAGGATCTCCGCAGCGAGCAGATGGACTTCTTGGGACGCGCCT
Organism: Ilumatobacteraceae bacterium; assembly: GCA_041747915.1. GTDB lineage: Bacteria > Actinomycetota > Acidimicrobiia > Acidimicrobiales > Ilumatobacteraceae > Sva-07. The sequence goes on along the minus strand of JBGTEH010000428.1, from coordinate 4,053 downwards.
TCGAGCTGATCGGCGAGCTTTTCGCTGAACGAGCGAGCAGAGTCGTCGTAGTGCTCGAGGACGTGATACCGCAGGTCCGCCACCACATCGGAGGTCCAGACCGTTCGCTTCGGATCGAAGAGTGATGCTCCTGTACGTAGGGACGTGTCGCGCCACTGCCTCGCCGCTTGGTAGGTGGGCTCGAAAGTCGGGTCACCAGCTCGGCGGGTTTTTGTATCGCCGAGGTCGCGCTCGGCCTTGCGGATTTGCCGGTCCATGTCGGCCAACAGCTGATCGGCTTCACGCGGGTCGACGCCCAGCATCTCGCGACCGGCATCGAGCAGATTCCAGCGGCCGCGCTCTGGGTTCCCAATCAGCTCGGCCTTCTTGAGATACGTACGAGCCCACGCTGCCCTGTGTAGGAATTTCGAGCCCGTTTGCGATTGTTCAGGCTCGAATTCGACCGCCAGCTGTTCCGGTGTCAACCCGGCCACCTCAATGACCTTTGCATCAACGGACTCGTTGCTGCCCTCCCCTCCAAGATGGGCGAGCGCCTCCAGCGTCGGACGCATCAGATCGATGTACGTCGGGATCTCAATGTCTTCGTCTGCCACCGCTATTCCCCTCGACGCCTTGGGATGTTCTAACAGATGCGCGTGCGGACAGCTGCTGATACGGCAACTCACCCACAACGTGTTGCACCGCAATGGAGGGTCTTTGGGCTGCTTGTGGGCTGCGGAGATTGGCGCCTCGTAGAACGAGCGCAGTCGGCTCGACGTTGAGGATGTCCGGAACCCCTGCTGCGGAGGGCGAGAGGAACGACCGACCGTTGGCGGCGTACTTCGACAGCCTGCTGCCCGAAACGGACGACCGCGGATCAGTCACCGCTGATGAGGTTGCCGACATCATTCGCCACGATCGGGACGCAGCCACTCGCTGATCGGAACGCTTGGTTGCTGTCGCTGCCGAACCGGTTCGTCTCGCTTCCAGTCGATCACTGGGATGACGGGATGATCCGGTCGTCGAAGTCGTTCGTGACCGTGTCGAGCCACTCCATCAATCGCGTGCCGGCCTTCTCGTCCCCGCGACGCAGCAGCTCGACACCACGGCGCGGCTCGCCGACCACCAACAACGACAGCCAGAGCTGGTCGGCCTTGTTCTCGCCGAACCTTGCCCGCACGCCGCGGCCGCCTACGCCGTGATGAGGCGGACGTCGACGAAGCCGTCGGCCCGCCGTGCGAACACCTCGTCGGCTGTCACCAGGACTGCGTCGGCCTGAGCGGCGGTGGCCGCGATCCATGCGTCGTTGCCTCGCAGGCCGAAGCGACGCGCCGTTGCATAGTGATCGAGGATCGGTTCCTCGACCGGCAACTGTCGGAACCGGCGTGCTCGGCTCAGCGTGCGTTCCCGTTTCGTGCGCGTCGACGCATCAGGTGACAACACGACGCCGACATGCAGCTCGGCGATCGTGACGAACGAGACGTAGGGCCGGTCGCCGTCGCTGCGAATCAGGTCGGCGGCCGGGTCGCTTGCTCGCTCGACCAGCGACACAACGGCCGAGGTGTCGAACAGCAGGCTCACGCGAAGCCGAGACGGCGATCGTCGGTGTCATCCTCATCGCGTCGCAGGCGCTCGATCTCGTCGAGGAGCCCGCTGTCGTGCGGATCGGCGGTGATCTCATCGATCCATGCAGCGAGATCGTCGTCGTCGGGTTCGATCGGAACGATGCGGGCGATCGGGTGCCCGCGCCGGGTGAGCACCACCTCGACGCCGCGCTCGATTGCGTCGATCACCGCCCGCGTGTCGTTGCGGAGATCTCGTATGGGAACTCGCATCACGCAACCGTAGCACTTGAGATGCTACGTCACCTACGAACGACCGGATCGCCCGGGCTCAACTCCGCACGGTCGCATGCCGATAACCCGGACACTCACCTCCACTCGACGCGTTCCGTGCGCGCCCGAAAGCGACCATCAGATGACCGGATTTCCCCCTCCGACCCTTCCCGTGCCCGAGACATCGCGGCCGAACTTCTGGCAGCGCCGCAACAAGTTCGGCAAAACCGCCGTCGTCGCAGGTGGTGTGCTGGTTGCTTTGGTAGCGCTCGGCGCCGTGCTGCCGGACCCCGACGAGGCTGAGGCCGACATACCCAGCACTGCGGCAGCGTCCGAGTCCGAGGTGCCTGCTTCCACCGAAGCTCCGGCATCTACAGAGGCGCCAGTCGCGAGTACCGCACCTGAGACCACGGAGCCGGTACCGACGACCACTCAAGCTCCCGTGCCCAGGCCCGTTCCCGTGCCTGAACCCGTGCCTGAGGCGCTCGTGGTCTCGCGGGTCGTCGATGGCGACACCGTGGAAATGAGCGACGGGACGACGGTTCGACTTATTGGCATCGATGCCCCTGAGCGGGGCGACTGCGGGTACCAAGAGGCCAGCGACACGCTCACCGTGGTCTTGGGTGGCCAGCCGGTCACGCTGACGCCTGGCGCACGTGATGACGTCGACAGGTACGGGCGGCTTCTTCGCTATCTCGACCTGGCGAGCGGGGCTGATGCCAACCTCGCCATGATCGAGTCTGGTCAAGCAATTGCTCGCTACGACTCACGCGACGGTTACGGACGTCACGCCCGTGAAGACGCCTACGTCGCCACAGATACGATCGGCCCGGCGTTCTGCGCAGTCCCACCGCCGGTCGCGCCGGTCGCACCGGTGGCCCCGATTGCACCGCCGCCACCTCCCGCAGCATCCGCCGTCTTCTATCAGAACTGCGATGCTGTGCGAGCGGCTGGCGCGGCCCCCATCCGCCCCGGGGACCCCGGGTTCCAATCGAAGTTCGACCGAGACAATGACGGCGTCGGCTGCGAATGATGCCCAAACTCCGACCGAGTGCTGTGGCGAGCACATTCGGACCGACGGCCGACCTCGGTTGGTCGGCAGTCTGAACTCGACGGGTTCGCGACGCTGACCGGTCGGCCTGACGCCGCAACTCTGTGACTCCGATTCCCTGCGGAGAGATCGAAGGGTATGACTGGGTTATACTCGTCCAGAATGAAGACCGCAGTGTCGATTCCGGATCCGATCTTCGAGGCGGCTGATCGGCTCGCCCGGCGGCGGCGGATCTCGCGGTCGGAGCTGTACGCCGAGGCGCTGACACGGCTGCTCGATGGCGATGAGTCCACCGGGGTCACCGCACGCCTCGACGAAGTGTACGGCGAGCGACCGTCGAGGCTCGACCCTGGCCTGGCTGCACTCCAGGCTCTCGCCATCGACGAGGACTGGTGATCTCACGCGGCGAGATCTGGTGGGCTGAGCTCCCCGCACCAACCGGATCGGGACCCGGCAAACGCCGTCCCATGCTCGTCGTGTCGGCCGACTCGTTCAATCTCAGCCGGATCGGCACCATCGTCGCGGTAGCGATCAGCAGCAACGTCGACCTCGCCGCGGCTCCGGGAAACGTCGTCGTTCCTGCGAGCCGCTCGGGGCTCCCGAAGGATTCGGTCGTCAACGTCTCCCAGATCATCACCCTCGACAAGCGCCAGCTCTCAGAGCGGGTAGGACCAGTCGACCACGTCACGCTCGGTCAGATCGACGACGGACTCCGCCTGGCGCTCGACCTCGTCGTCTGACCGGGCGGCCCCGTCCCTCGATCAGGCGACGGTGCCCGGCCCGGCGAACGGGTTGACGACGGCGACGCCGGTCCGTTCGACGTCGGCAGTGTTCCGGGTCACCAGTATCAGATCCCGCTCGAGAGCGGTGGCGGCGATCAGACCATCGATGACGGGCAGCGGGTCGGGCACGTTGAGAATTGCCCAGCGGTCGCACACCTCAGTCGTGACCGCGATGATCCGGTCGTCGAAGTCGTTCGTGACCGTGTCGATCCACTCGCTCAAACGCCTGCCGGCCTTCGCGTCCCGGCGACGCAGCAGCTCGACGCCACGGCGCAGCTCGCCGACCACCAACACCGACAGCCAGAGCTGGTCGGCGCTTTGTTCGTCGAACCATGTCTGCACGCCAGCGTCGGCACGCGCGCCCTTGCGCAGTTCCGACACCACGTTCGTGTCGAGCAGGTACCCC
>JBGTEH010000427.1:0-8607 GCA_041747915.1 Ilumatobacteraceae bacterium | reverse complement strand
TCCTGAACGGCCGGCTCTTCGGATAGGTCACTCCCGGACCCGACAACCAACTCTACGACGACGCCTTCGGCTCCGCCAGAGGCTCCCGTCGACGCGCCCGCGGACACCTCGGAAACTGGGGGTTGACACAAAGAGGCTTCGGAGTGTTGCGCAACGTCCCTCGGTCGAAGCGGATTATCGCTCGCCGTTATCGGGTGCCCCCGAACGGCACATCGGGGACGTTATTTAGAAACCGTGATCGACGGTTGGCGTTGGGGCGGGTTCCGATCAGGGCGACGGTGACGAGCGCGTATACGGAGACGTGACGGCGTCGCGATTCCAGGGCTGCAGGAGGTCGGTTCCCGCGTGGTCCTCTGAGGTCAGATGTCGAGGTGCCTCGCCATCGCTATGAGCGACCCGCACGAAGCGGTGAGGAACTCGGTAGCGAACCCCGCTGCTGGATGTTCGCGACGCACGCGTGTGACGAGCACGCAGGTTGCATGCCGAACCAGCTTCACGCCTGGTTGACGTGGCGGAGTTTGTTGGGGTTGCCGATCGCTCGAATCGCGGTGACCGCTTGACCGTTGGTGTCGAGCGAGATGACGGCCATCACCTGGCCGTGGAGGGCGACGACGACGCCGGGCCTGCCGTTCACCGGGGCGACGGTGAACGTTGGCGCGGCACCTCCGAACGCGTAGGCCAAGGTCGCCGCGACTGCGGGGGCGCCTGCGAGCGGTACGAGCGGGGCGTTCGGGATGTAACCGCCGGAATCGAACTCGCCGATCACGTCGGCATCGAGGACGGCGAGCAGTTCGGCCACGTCGCCTGATGAGCACGCGGCAGCGAATCTGTCGGCGACTTGCTGTGCAGAAGCGGGTTCCACGTCGAATCGGGGCTCGGCGCGGCCCGCAACGTGTCGGCGTGCGCGGCTTGCAAGTTGACGGCATGCCGCCGGTGTTCGGTCGACGACCTCGGCGACATGATCGAACGACATTGCGAACACGTCGTGGAGCACGAACACGGTTCGCTCGGCGGGTGACAACGTCTCGAGGAGGGCGAGCATCGCGATCTGGACCGATTCGTCAAGCGTTACCCGGTCGGCGGGATCGACCGTGGCGGCGGGAAGGTCGACGTACGGTTCCGGAAGCCACGGCCCGATGTAGCGCCGACGGGTCGTGTCGGCGCGCAGCTTGTCGAGGCAGATTCGTCCGGTGGTCGTGATCAGCCAACCGAGGGTGTCGTCGATGCCGTCGACGCCGTGCCGGGTGAGGCGCAGGAACGCTTCCTGTACTGCGTCATCGGCGTCGGAGAGGGTGCCCAGCATGCGATAGGCGATGTCGAGCAGCCGTCGGCGGTGCTCAAGCCACGCTATTGCGATCAGGTCGTCGGCATCGGGATGCTTGCTCATTGATGATCAGGACGATCGCCCCGCTCGATGTGTGACATGACGGCACGATGTCACACATCGAGCGGCGCCTGCGTCCTGATCGGCATGACAACCATTCCCCCACTCAACCCGTCCGCTTCGACCAAACCAACGGCGTCGGTCACTTCACCGATCGAGCGACCCAGCTGGTTGTCGACTGTCGTGTGGCCATTCCCGATCAACACCCTGTTCGTCGATGGACCCGACGGCTTACGCCGAGTCGCATACACCGAAGTCGGGAGCGGTCCGGTGCTGTTGTTCAGCCATGCTGGACAGTGGTCGTTTCTGTGGCGCGACGTGATCGCCGAACTGTCCGGGGGCTTCCGTTGTATCGCGTTCGACTCGCTCGGCAGCGGACTGTCCGACCGGGTGCCCGCCGAGGAGCAACGGCTCGACACCGTGCGGGATGTGATCGGTGCACTGATCGACGATCTCGACCTCCGCGACGTGACGTTGGTGATGCACGATCTCGGCGGTGTCACGGCGCTCGCCGCGGCCTCCACACGGATGGACCGTATCGCCGCGATCGCTGCCGTCAACACGTTCGGGTGGCGACCTTCCGGGCTCATGTTCCGGTCGATGCTCTGGATGATCGGCGGGGCACCGATGCGCGAGTTAGACGCCTTCACCGGCTTCTTGCCAAAGAGCACCGGCACGCGTTTCGGGGTCGGGCGGCATCTCGACCGATCCAGCCGCAGAGCATTCCTCCGGGGTATGCGCGATCGACCGACGCGCCGCACCATGCACCGCCTGTTCCAGGACGCACGCCGAAACAACACAATCTACGACCAAGCGGCAGCCACCATGCGCAGGATCGGCACCCGACCGGCGCTGACCGTGTTCGGTTCGCTCGGCGACTATCTCCGCTTCCAGAAGCGCTGGCGCCAGTTGGTGCCCAACATCGAGCAACGCCGCGTGCCCCGCGGCATCCACTTCCCAATGTGCGACAACCCCACCCTCGTAGCCCGACATCTCCGGGAGTGGCACAAGAGCATCACGGGCTGAACACACCACCTTCAGCCGCACACTCCACTTGCCGCGCCCGAGTGTCCCACAACGCCGGCTTGGCAACGCGGATATCGAGCGCTCGGCGGATCCTGACGGTCACGAATTCGCAGCGATCGTCGGGACCTCCCGATCAACCGCGCACGAGTGAATCCCAGGGCGAAATCCCATCGCGACGGTTCGGACGGTGCACACGGCCGACAGCCTCCATGGCGCGTTCTTTCGTAGTTCGTCAGGGCACTTGCGGCGGTAGGTCCCAGAACGGCTGGACAGCGGCTGCCGTCGACGAGGTGGCATTGAGGACGCTGTACTCGTATCGAAACCGTCGTAACAGCTGGTACGGGGTTGTTTGCTCGAGAAGCAATTCCTCCTCACGATCGATTACTCGTTGGCGGAGGTTCTGAGCCTTCGCGGCCAGCACCTTGTTGCCCACGCGCTTTCGATCATCTGGGAGGAGTCCTGTGGCCAGTGAGCTGAGCCCTGTCACGATCGCCGAGGCGGCGCCGACCCCTGCTGGCACATCGGATAGCACAAGCACGGCAGTCAGCACCCCCAATACCGGCGCGAGGAGGATTCGCCCCGAGGCGACCCACGACCACCGCGTCTCATTTTCGCGTTTGCTCTCAATGAAGTCGTCGAGGTCGCGTTCGAGGGCCACGAACTGGTCCTGGTACGGCGTCATCCCTTCGGTTGCCACCCGATCAAACTAGGCCATCGGGCAGCGCCACCAGTTCAAACCAAGTCGTGATCAACGGCGCCGCCGCTCACGCCGCCCACTCCGAGCAACCGAGCAACCGAGCCACGTTCGCTCGGTGACTCGCCCACAATGGTGTCCCCGAACGCCGGTTCCGAGCTCATTCGCTCAGGCGGCCGCCACGGGTTCCTGGTGGTGGCGTCTGAGTCCGACGTCGATCGCGAGGTCGGTGAACAGGTCGGCCATCTCGGATCGGTAGCGAAGCTGGGTGGTCGCCTCTGCGCCAGGGCGCATATGGAAGCTGTTGGCCTCGTGGGTTTCCATTCCAGCGGAGCGGGTGTTCCGAACGTGCTCGGCGGCGGCGGCGTAAAGGTCGGCGTGCGCTGGGTCATCTTCCGAGAGTTCAGCGAGCGCTCCGAGCACCTTCTGCTGGTCAATCGTGCCAGCCACCTCCCCGTTCGAGACAACGAGTCCTATCGCTCGAGCGACGTCCATGATGTTCATCGTGATCCTCCATCGTGCCGGAACTCATCCGGCTTGTGGGTCAACCGCTTGCTCCGCCGAATATTGCATGACACCCGTCACCGTGCACGATTGCCGGACGCCTACCACTCCGACATCGGCGCTCGGCATGCCCAAAGAATGGAGACGGCGTGCTCGTCGTCGGGCGCAGCGACATTGCGCACGAACTGCACGATCAGTCACCTGTCCCAGGACGCGCGGGCGGCAACGACGGACAGAGTGCCCCCGACCGCCGGGTCGGCCGCCTGTCGCGTCGCGGTAAGACTGCCCGTTATGGAGATTTCCGAGGCCAAAGTCCGAGCCGTTCACGTGCGTCAGCGACTCGCCAGCTTTGAGCGATCCACATACGGTCGGGAATGGTCGACCGCCGATCTGATCTCTGGTCTGATGACCGACGTCGGTGACCTCGCTTCTGCTGTTCAACGAGTCGATGGACTCCGCCCGGCAGGCGCCGCTGAGCCACTCGACGAACTCCGCCACGAGCTGGGCGATTGTCTGTGGGTTCTGCTTGTCCTCGCCGATCGCTACCACATCGATCTGGCGGAAGCTTTCGACTCAACAATGACCGGTATCGAGACGTGGCTGGACTCAACGAGTTGACCTGACCGACAGTCGCGCGATCCGGCTTTCCCCGAACGCCGGTTGCGCGATGCCAGCTCTCGATGCTCGTGGAGCACTTGACTCGAAAGTCGGTCGTGATCCAGCTCTCGGGGCGCCTACGTTGGGAGTGTGCTGTCTGCCGAGGAACTCGAGCGGTTCGGGACGGACGGGTATCTCGTCGTGCGCAGGGTCGTGCCGGAGACGATCTTGATCGAGCTCGACGCCGAGGTCGACACGCTTGTAGCTGAAGCACCACCGCCACCGGGCAAGGTCGGGTTTCATCACTACTTCGAGGATCCGGCCCGCCTCCCGGTCGCCTCTCATGCGCTGCGCGATGGCGGCGTCCTTGCCCTGGCAGGCGAACTGGTGGCACCACATGGGATCGACCTCGCCGTCGACCACATCCAGGTCGCAACCAGCGTGCACGGCTGGGACCACGAGCCCGGCGGCGGGCACATCGATGGCTACGGCATCCCCGGGCAGACAGAGCCGTTCACGTTCACCATGCTCGCCGGCATCTACCTCGGAGACGAGACCGAGGCCGGGCGCGGCAACCTGTGGGTGTGGCCCGGCTCGCATCTGGTGCACCAGCGCATGTTCGAAGAACGCGGCGTCGACGCGCTGATGAGCAACCCGGCCGCTGCCGGACACCCATGCCTGCTCCCCGACCCACCCGATGTCGGACCCGGGCAGCCAGTGCTCGCACAGCGAGGCGACGTCGTCCTCGCGCACTATCTCCTCGCACACAACCAGAGCGGCAACATGTGGAAACCGTTGCGACGCATCGTCTACTACCGCCTCGCCGCCGAGGGACATCGCGAACGCTGGCGGCACACCCACACCGACGCACTGTTCGAGTACCCCCCAGCACGGGCTCGCGGATAGGACAACGGCCGAGGAACGTCAACCCTCCTGGCTCGTCCACCTCGCGACGCGTCCCCGGCCGCTGGATCCACTTCGTTACACAAGGCGCGCAGGACGGTTCCCTCTCTGTCATGTCGGTGCCGGATGATTCAGGTGTTCACGCTGCCTTGGTGGGGCGCCACCTCCCCCGGCGCCTCACCAGCAGCGCAACGCCCGCCTGATCGACACCGAACCGGAAGTGGCCACCCGGTGTCGCCAACCGCCGGCTGCGTTCCTGCCGACTGGCGCCGCGAGATGCGGAGCCACGTGCGGGTGTACGAATGGTGAATGCGAGCGCTCACCGATATCGAACGACGAACGATCCGCTCTGCGCTCGTTGCCGAGCTCGGCCGGGCAGAAGAACAGACTGCGTCACTCGCCCGGCAGTTCGACGACATCGTTGCAGCTGCTGAGATGTCGAACAGCGACGACGAGCATGACCCGGAAGGTACGACGATCGCGTTCGAGCGGGCCCAGGTGAGTGCGCTGCACAGCCAGGCCGTCCGTGATGCTGCAGCACTCCGACGAACGCTGGCCGACTTGGACGACGAAGGGTTCGGTGCTTGCGAACAATGTGGCTGCCCGATCGGGTTCGAACGGCTCGTCGCTCTACCGGCGACCCGTCGTTGTGTGGAATGCGCTCGTTGACCGCAGTGCCACCGAACGCCCGATACACGTGTGATCCTGACGGGATTACGAGGCGCGGGACTTGGGCCTGATTCGGAGTGCAGCGCGACTAGCGGCGTTGCAGAGGTGATTCTGTGCGGCGCACTGTGGCGGCATGTGTACAAGGGTGTGAGCAGCGACTGACGATCATGAGCGGGCCGTCCGATCGCACTTGACGGGCTTACGTCGTCTTCGTCTTCGAAGCGACTGCCCGGGAGCGTCTTCACGCCCACCTCAGTGGGGCGTGCGATGCTTGGTCGTGGTGACCGATGTGGTGCTTGCTGATGGGGCAACCCTGTCGTTTCACACGATGGGCGCAGGACCCCTTGTCGTGGTCTGTGGCGGGGGACCCAGTACGACGTTCGAGTACCTGCTCGACGACCTGCAGCCGTTGGCAAGCGACTTCACACTCGCCTTCCACGACTATCGCGGAAGTGGTCATTCCTCTTCTGCGCCTCCAGCGACTTACACATTCGAACAACTGGCTCACGATGCGCACGCGCTGGCGGCAACGCTCGGGTTCGACACGTTCGACGTGCTTGCTCATTCCATGGGTGGGATGGTGGCACTGTCGATCGCTCTCAACTACCCAATGTCGGTTCGCCGGATGGTCTTGATCGACTCGTCGCCGAGCGGGGTGTCGTCTCGGATGGCGTGGCCCACCATCAAGGCGCTTGGTGCTCGGCGCTTCGCGAAGGTGTGTATTCGAGGCGCCAGGTACTTGCTGTGGTGGCGTTGGCGCGATGACTCCGAAGCGCGCACCCGTGCCAGGTTCTCGATCATGGGAACCATGCAAGAAGGCGCACCGGAACATCGCGAGGAAGTGCGACAGCGAGAACTCTTTGCCGACAATGACAACTCGCCCTATCTCGAGCGGCACGCCGCCACCTTCGACGTTGTCGACGACCTCGCCTCTATCCAAACGCCAACGCTTGTCGTCTACGGAACCTTGGACGCTCCATTCGTCGCAGGTTCCCGACTGCTCCTCGACCACCTTCCGAACGCCACCGAGGTGCGGATCGAAGGAAGCGGTCATCACCCACTCGTCGAAGACCATGACTACGTCATCGCCGAGATCCGCAGATTCCTCGGAGCCTCCTAGCGCAGGACTTCTCGACACCTATGGACCAAAGGTCACCTCGGTGTCGATCGCCGATCAAGGCTCCACGCGTGCAGTGCCTCCGGAACGAATCATGCGGTGACAGAAGAGGACTGCCCGGCGACGCTCGCGTACTGGCGATCGTCACTGCTGACTGAGAATATGCGGTGCACTGCTCGGGCCGTGATGCGGCGCTGTCGGAGAGCCGACGGCCGGATTATCGGGTTGATATGGGCGGTCTGGACGCGACAGCCGATCCGGGTCGCGACGTGCTGAGGTGGCCTTGGCGATGTCGACGCGTCACCTACCTGCGTACCGGCACCGTCCGCCACTGGGTGAGTGCGACGGCTCGGGCTCAGTCCTCGATGACATCGAGTCCGTCGGCGCGGAGCTTGGCGATGTTGTCAAGCATGCCCTGAAGAATCTCGGGTGGGTGACCCTCCCAGCTCTCGACCTCGCCGGTGATTCGCATCGGATGGCGGGTGCGGTAGGACTGCGTGACGTTGCCGGGGAACTTCTTGTTGGTGACGTTGGGGTCGTCTTCGAATGGTCCGGTCGGCTCCACGATGTAGAGCCGTTCCCGGCCGGTGCCGTCTCCGAGTGCGACGGCGAGTTCCGCACCCCAGATCGCTGGCTCGAGCAACGCCGCGAAGTAGACGTGGTTCGCGACGCGACCGTCGTGGTAATTGGAGCCATATCCGGGTGTGAGCTCGTCGCCGATCGCGAACTCGGACTTGGTCCCATGGAAGAACGGCCCGGTGACGTGTTGGTAGCTGTCGAAGGTCACCGGGACGTGTGCGGTGCCATGCGCTTCGGCGATCGCGTCGGCGATTGGCTTCATGTGTTCGGGTTCCTGCTGGCTGGCCACAAATCCTCCTGGCGTCTTGTCGGGAACCGGAGGATTATACTCCGGTTATGTGGACTGGCATCGAACCTCGACCCTGGAGCTGAGCAGTGCGCGCTGATGCTCGGCGAAACCGCCAATCGATCGTCAACGCAGCGATCGAGGTTGTCCTCGAAGTTGGAGGCGAACCGTCCCGAGACACCGTCGCCGAACGCGCCGGGGTCGGCATCGCCACTCTCTACCGACACTTCTCCGACCAGCAACAACTGCTGCACGCCATCGCCGTCGAGGTCCTGGACCGTGCGATCTCCGAGGGTCGTGCCGCACTCGAGGAGGAGACGAGTGGAGGCCAGGCGCTGCGTCGGTATCTGCATGCCGCCATTGACGCTGGGCTCGGTGCCGTCAACATCGTGCACCCACTCCTCGACGACCACGACTGGCCCGAACAACGTGACGCCGCACGCGACGTCCTCGACAAGCTCGCCGCTGCCGCCATCGACGACGGAGCGGCCGGCCAAGAACTCACAGCATCAGACATTGCACTCGCCGCCATCCGCTTCTGTCGGCCGCTGGCGATCGGGCTCACCGCCGACGACGAACGAGCCATTTCCCATCAGCAACTCGACCGCTACGTCGATGGCCTGGCTGCTCACGCCGCCAACCCGACACGCCAACGACGACACCCGCAAGTTGACGCAACGTCAGATCCGCGACCTCGCACAGCAAACGGAGGGGGACCGGCCATGGGGCACTGAAAGCAAGGCACACGTCGGCGATCCCCACATCGCAACCACACCGGTGCGACCACACTGGAGTGTCGGTCGGCATCTCGATCGGCGCACCGCACGCAGAGCTGAGGCGATAGCGCC
>JBGTEH010000426.1:0-3724 GCA_041747915.1 Ilumatobacteraceae bacterium | reverse complement strand
ACCTGAGCCACGTTCGCGGTGATCGCGTCGAAGAGATCGGCGAACGCGCGCAAGGGCGCGTCGCTCGGACGCGCGTCGGCCGATGTCTGCGCGCCGTCGTCGGCGATGTCGATGCTCACGTCGGCAAGGGTAGACGCCATCGATCGGCGCCGCGAGTCGGGCTCGACGCAGTAGGTTCGCCAGCGTGAGCGCGGACGGAGCAACGGTTCTGTCGGTGGTCATCGAGCCGGGGCGATTGGCGGCAGGGATCGTCAGCTCCGATGGCGACGTGCTCGTGCGAGATCGAGTCGGAACCCCGGCGCGGGAGGTGTGGCGATCGCTCGAACAGGTGGTCCGGCGAATCTTGGCGGCGCGCCCCGACGACGTGGCGCTGCCGACGGTGGTCGGCGTGAGCTGCGCCGGCCCGATCGACGCTGCGGCCGGCTTGGTGTCACCCGAATCGATCCCCGCATGGCGAGGGTTCCCGCTTCGCGAACAGCTCGAGGAACTGACCGGACTGCCCGTGCATCTCGACACGCTGGCGGGTGCTGCGGCCACATCGGAGCGGTGGAACGGCGATGCGGTCGGAGTCGGCAGTTTCCTGCTGATGATCCTCGACCAGACCATCGAGTCGGCCGTCGTGATCGACGGCACCCGGCTCGGCGGTGCCCACGGCAACGCCGGATCGCTGGCCCACGTCCTCGTGGAGCCGGGCGGCGCCCTGTGTGCATGTGGCGCATCCGGTTGTCTCAATGCGTACGCGTCGACGTCGGCACTCGAAGCCGAGATGAACCGACCGATGCGCAGAGCAACGACCTCGATGATCGACCGAACGGGCATCATGATCGGGCGGGCGATCGCGTCGGCCGCCGCCATGTTCGATGTGACGACGGTGTTCGTGGGCGGTGCGGTCATCGACACCTTCGGCGACCCCGTCCTCGACTCGCTGCGACGCGAGCTGGCGGCGCGGTGTCGCCTCGAACACCTGAGCGGTCTACGAGTGGTGGAATTGTCCGGTTTCGGCCAGCCGCTCGTGTCCGCCGCGTCGGTGGCGTTGCGCGCCGGGCAGGACATGGGCCGTGCAGCGGTAGGGGAGTAGTGTCGACGGGCATGCAGCCGACGTACAGCGACGAGGCCGAGGCCTACCGCGAGAAAGTCCAGGCGTTCCTCGCCGAGAAGCTCCCTTCCGTTTGGCAGGGCATCGGCGCACTCGAGGGTGACGCGCTCACCGACTTCGTCACGTCGTGGCGCAAGACGCTCTACGAGGCGAACTATCTCGCTCCCGGCTGGCCGGCGGAGTACGGCGGCGCTGGGCTCAGTGCGACCGAGCAGGTCATCCTCGCCGAGGAATTCGCTCGTGCCGGCGTGATCACGGGCGGCCCGAACGACGTGTTCGGCATCCAGATGCTCGGCAACACTTTGTTGATGTGGGGCACCGAGGAGCAGAAGCAGCACTACCTCCCTCGGATTCTCTCGGGCGCCGACACCTGGTGCCAGGGCTACTCCGAGCCGAACGCGGGCTCGGACCTCGGCAATGTCGGACTGCGGGCGGAACTCGACGGCGACGAATGGGTGCTCAACGGCCAGAAGATCTGGACGTCGGCCGGTCACCTCGCCGATCACATCTTCACGCTCGCGCGAAGCGATCCCGACTCACCCAAGCACAAGGGGATCTCGTTCCTGCTGGTGCCGATGGACCAGCCCGGCATCGAGGTGCGTCCGATCAAGATGATCTCGGGCGACAGCGAGTTCAACGAGGTGTTCTACACCGACGCTCGCTGCCCCAAGGAGAATGTCGTCGGGGGTGTCAACAACGGATGGGCGGTGGCGATGTCGCTGCTCGGTTTCGAGCGCGGCGAGGCCGCCGCGACCGGCCCGATTCGCTATCAGTTCGAACTCGAGCGGTTGATCGACCTCGCCCGCGAGCGTGGAGTGGCCGACGACCCCGTGATCAGGCAGCGCCTGGCATGGTGCTACTCGAAGGTGCAGATCATGAAGTATCTCGGCCAGCGCACCCTCACTCGCTTCCTGGCGGGCCACCACCCCGGCCCGGATGGCGCCATCTCGAAGCTGTACTGGAGCGAGTACCACCGCACGGTCACCGAACTCGCTGTCGACATCCTCGGCGCCGACGCGCTCTACACCGAAGGGCGTCCGCCCTCGTCCGCGTTCCAGACCGACGATCCCGGCGCGGCCAATTCGTCGGCATCGTGGGTGGGTACGTTTCTCAATGCACGCGCCGGCACCATCTATGCCGGGTCGTCGCAGATCCAACGCAACATCATCGGTGAGATGATCCTGCAGTTGCCGAAGGAACCCAAGCCGAGTTGAACATGATTCGGTCGTTGGCTGTCGTCGTGGCGCATCCACGGTTGTGGCCGACCGCGGCGCGCCAGGGCTGGCGGCTGGTGCCGAACCGGTGGTGGTCGCGGCCGCCGTATCTCCCCGTGCCGTCTCGCGAGTACGTGCGGTTCCGAATGCTCACGCAGTACGGCGAAACCTCGCATCGCCCCGAGCCCGACGATGTGCTGAACTACCTGCGATGGTGCCGCGACTGGCAACGATTCGGGACGTGAGCCCATGTTGAGCGCTCTCGTCCTCAACGCGAGTTTCGAGCCGCTCAGCATCGTGTCGTCGCAGCGCGCGACCTGTCTGGTGCTGGCTGACAAGGCCGATGTCCTGGAGGACACGGGCAGCGTCTTGCACTCCGAGCGCCTGAGCGTGCCGTGTCCGTCGGTGATCCGTCTGCGCTACATGGTCAAGGTGCCCTACGTTCGCAAAGCAGCGCTGTCGCGCCGGGCGATCTTCGCCCGCGACGACTATCGGTGCCAGTACTGCGGCGATCGCGCCGACTCGATCGACCACGTCGTGCCACGGTCGAAGGGCGGGCCGCACAGTTGGGAGAACGTGGCCGCTGCGTGTCGGCCGTGCAATCTCGGCAAGCGTGACCGCACACCCGACGAGGCGGGCATGCGCCTGGCCAGACCGTGTCGAGCACCGCGTGCCACGGCGTGGGTCGTGGTGTCGATCAGCGGCGTGCCCGACACGTGGCGGGCGTACCTGCCGCTCGCGTCCTGACATCACATCCTGACGTGAGCGAGCCCTATCGGCTGCTCAGTTCGGCCTCGACGGCTGCTGACTTCCATGCTCGCCTGGTGCCGGACCCGGCACCACTCGAGATCTGGTGGCTCGAGGTGACGGCGCCGGCGATCGTGCTCGGCTCCACCCAGCCAGCCGACTCGGTCGACGACGACGCGTGTCGACGGGCGGGCGTCGATGTCGTTCGTCGCCGCAGCGGCGGGGGAGCGGTGCTGCTGTTTCCGCGGCAGGTGACGTGGGTCGACGTGATCGTGCCGGCCGGTTCGCCCGGCTGGGGCGACGACATCCACGCACCCATGCTGTGGCTCGGTCGTCAGTTGGCCACCGTGTTCGAGGAGCATCTCGGTGAGTCCGCGTTGAGCGTGCACGAGGGCGCTCTGGAGTCGACCCCGTGGTCGCGCACTGTGTGCTTCGACGGACTCGGCGTCGGCGAAGTGCTTCTCGATGGCGCCAAGCTGGTGGGGATCAGCCAACGCCGCACGCGCCACGCGGCGCGCCTCCAGTGTTGCTGGTACAGCGAGTACGACCCCGCTGCGCTCGTCGAGTTGCTCGCGCCGGCGGCGCGTCCCCCGCTCGACGTTCTGCGCCCCGTCGCCGTCGTGCCTCGCGAGATCGCCCGGGCGATTCCCGCCGCCCTCGCCGCCCG
>JBGTEH010000425.1:0-20238 GCA_041747915.1 Ilumatobacteraceae bacterium | reverse complement strand
CGCCGCCGTCGCGGCGCCGGTGCGCCCCACGCTCACCCCGATGGAGACGATCAGCGTCGTCATCCCGGCGCGCGACGAGGCCGGCCGTATCCGACCACTCCTCGATGCCGTCGCCGCGGCCCCGAGGGTGAGCGAGGTGATCGTCGTCGACGACCAGTCGAGTGACGCGACGGCCGAGATCGCCCGCTGCGCGGGGGCCATCGTCCTGGCGGGCGCTTCTCTGCCCGATGGTTGGGCGGGCAAGGCGTGGGCGTTGCAGCAGGGAGTGGAAGCTGCGACGTCGCAGTGGGTGGTCACACTCGATGCCGACACCCGACCGGATCCCCGCCTCGCCGCTGCGCTCGTCGCCCGCGCCACGGGTGAGCGCTACGACCTGCTGACCGTCGGCGGCCGCTTCGATCTTCCAACAGCCCCCGCCCGCTGGTTGCACGCGTCGATGCTCACCGCTCTCGTGTACCGATTCGGGCCACCCGGCACTCCGCCGCCGAGTGCACATCGCACGATGGCCAACGGCCAGTGCATGGCGTTCGAACGTGACCGTTTCCTCGCCGCCGGCGGTATGGATGGCGTGCGCGGCGAGGTCGTCGAGGACGTCGCTCTCGCCCGCCACCTGGCAGGCGCTGGCTGGAACGTCGGCTTCCTCGACGCCAGCGAGATGTTGAGCGTGCGGATGTTCGAGTCGTACGGCGACGTGTGGGCGGGATGGGGCCGCTCGATCGCGCTCCCTGGTGTCGAACCCCGACGCCGCCAGATCTTCGACCTCGCGATCGTGTTGCTTGCCCAGGTGATGCCGCTGCCGCGGCTGCTCGTGCGCCGAGGTGACGTGCTCGACGTGGCGTTGCTCGCGCTTCGCCTCGGCACCCTGGCCGGGACCCGCCGGGCGTACAGCCGCACCGACCGTGGGTACTGGCTGAGCCCGTTCGCCGACGTGATTGCCGCGACCGCGATCGCTCGCGGCATCGCCCGCGGGGGACGCCAGACCTGGCGAGGTCGCAGCTACCGCTGAGCGATGGCCGCCATCGCGAACCGCAGCCCGATGAACGTCATCAGGACGCCGGTCGCTGCCGTTCGATTCGGGCCTTCGATCACGAGTTGCACGATCGGGAATGCGACGAAGCCGACCTGGGCGGCGCGAGCGAACGACCGGGTGACGACGAATACGGCGAGCAGGATGGCGATGGCAATCGCGAACGGAAGTGTCGCGTACACCGCCGCACCTCCGGCGAACGTGAGGATGCTGCGACCTCCCCGAAACCGAGCAAACACCGGAAATGCATGGCCGACCATCGCTGCCCCTGTGCCGACGTAGGCCAACCCCCAGACACCCGGATCGGCGAGCGCGACGCCGACGAGCGCGGCGACCGCACCCTTGGCAACATCACCGACGATCACGGGGATCGCTGCTCGTTTGCCCAACGTCTCGCGAGCGTTCCAGAACCCCGGGTTGCCGTCGCCCGTGGTGCGCAGGTCGACCTTGGCCCGCCGCCATGCCACCAGATTGGCGATCGGTATCGATCCCACCAGGTATCCCACCGCCAACGTGATCGTCACGTCGACGGCGGTCTGCGAACTCATTGGTGACAGCATGACCGATGCATGGCCCGCATCGCATCGTTCCACCTCGTTCGCGAGCCGCCGTGGAAGACGCCGCTCGCACTCGCCCGGCTCGGAACCGACCGGCTGCGTCTCGGACAGGTCGACGGGCTCGAGTTCTGGCGCGTCCTCGGCACGGGGGCCGGCGACACCACCGGCCGCGGGGCAGATCTGGCTCGCACCGCGATGTTCGCGGTGTGGTCGGACGAGGCCGCGCTGGATCGATTCATGGAGGCCAACCCGATCGCGTCCCGGTGGCGTGGTGCGCAGGAGAGCTGGCACGTTCGTTTGCGCGGGATCGGTGGACATGGTCGCTGGCGCGGCGTCGATCCTCTCGACGGGTTGGAGGTGGGGCTGACCGACGGGCCGGTTGCGATCATCACCCGGGCCGACGTTCGTCGAGCATCGTGGAAGGCGTTCGGCTCGGCGAGCCAGGTTGTCGACGCCGAACTGCACACAGCGCCGGGTTTGATCGACGTGGTGGGCATCGGCGAGGCACCGGTCGGTCGGTTGGCGACGTTCAGCCTGTGGGAGTCGCTCGGCGCGGCGCGGAGCTTCGCCTACTCGATGCCCGACCACGTCGAAGTGGTGCGCCGTACGCGTGACGAGCGCTGGTACTCCGAGGAGCTGTTCGCCCGTTTCGAGCCCTACGCCGCAACGGGGACGTGGAACGGACGCGACCCGCTGGAGGGCCGCTAACCTCGGCGGCTGCGCATCGCGCGCCCAGATAGCTCAGTCGGTAGAGCAACGCATTCGTAATGCGTAGGTCGTGGGTTCGATTCCCACTCTGGGCTCCACGAAACACCAGCTAGATCGGCATGAAGACCCGCAGGGTCCGGCCGATATCCGGGTTTGTCCCATATCTGTCCCATATTTCGCTACAGTGACTTCGTGGCACGGGGGAGCATTCGCCTCAAGCGGCAGCCTGACTACTGGGAGCTGCGCGCCTACGCAGGACCCGATCCGATCACCGCTCGGCCTCGGTATGTGAGCCGATCGTTCCGCGGTGGCAAGCGAGACGCCAACAAGGCACTCGCCCAACTCGTCGCCGAGATCGACTCCATCGGCACCCAAGCCGACCAGTCCGTCTCCGGCCTTCTGCTCGCCCACATCGACCACCTGGAACAGCGAGGTCGTGAGGCCCGCACGATCGAGAGCTATCGCGGCATCGCACGCAAGGTCGCCGCGGACCGCCTCGGCGGCAAGATGGTCCAGGATCTCGGACCGAAGGATTTCGACGACTTCTACGTCAGGCTCCGAGCGAACGGCTTGTCGCCTGCTTCGATCAAGCGCTACCACTCAGTCCTCGGCGGGGCATTCCAGCAAGCGATGAAGTGGGGATGGGCGAACCGCAACGTCGTCCGTCTCGCCACACCGCCCGCAGTCCCCCGGCAGTCTCGGACCACCCCGACTCCCACCGTCGTGACCGCGCTGCTTCGGGAGGCCGCCGAGAGCCGCAACCCCGAGAACCACGTCGCGTTCCGACTCCTCGCCGCGACCGGCGCCCGCCGCGGCGAGATCTGTGGACTGCGATGGTCATCGGTCGACCTCGACCGCCGCGTGCTGTGGATCCGTCATTCCGTGGCACGTCTGAAGACCGGCAAGCTCATCGAGAAAGACCCCAAGAGCCACCAGACGCGCGAGGTCGCAATCGACAAGAACACCGCCCGGATCCTTCGTGACCATCGCGACCGACAGGAGACCCTCGCCGCCATGTGCCACACCAAGGTCGATCCCGACGGGTACGTGATCGCCGATCTTGCGACCGACCCGACTGGACTCACCCCGATCTCACCAGACCGGCTCACTCAGGCCTTCTAGCGCCTGACAGCGCGAGTGCCCGGCGCGGGCGAGGTCCGACTCCACGACCTACGCCACTGGTCCGCGAGCAGCCAGCTCGACGCCGGCGAGTCTCTCCCCGCTGTCGCAGCACGCATCGGCGACCACGTGGAAACCCTCGCCCGGGTCTACGCCCACCGCGGGCATCGCGGCGACCACGACGCCGCGGACAGCCTCGGCGCCCTCATCGACAGCCCCGACTGAGCGACCACGGGTTCTCTTCGCGGTTTATGCGCTACCCAATGGGAGGCTCGCCCTCCAACACTTCGCACGAGATGTGGGTGTCGTTGGGGCTCGTAGTGTGCCCGCGAGCGGGCGGCCGCTGCCTCGATGCTGGACACCTCCACGAGGCGGTGGATAGCGGTCCGCGCTGAGCAGCACGTCGGCACTCCTCACTGCTGGGCGAGTGCGGCTCGGAGTTCGCCGTCGGGGTTACGGTACGGCGCACCCATGCCGTCGATGACGACACGTCGCAGGACACCGTGGTCGATGGCGAATGGCGACTCGTATGCATCGGTGACCGATGCGCCGCGCTGGTAGCCGACGCTGAAGCCTTCCACCCCGAACGAGATCGGCACCGTCCGATCGACGTGTCCGCTGGCCACCGGTACGTCGCCGTAGAAGAGTTCGACGTCACCCTGGAACCGACCCGTTGCGGTGAACACGACACGCGCCGTCGTCTCGAGGCCATGGGGCAGCGGTGTCGATGCCGCCACGAGGCTCGACGACGCGCCGAGCATGTTGTGGACATAGTGGAGCCGGCGGTTCTGGATGTACACGGCATAGCCACCCTGGTGGCCTCCGTGGGCCACGACGACGCCGTCGGGATCGGCGTCACCGGTGAGGTCGAGTTCGGCCATCAGATGCCAGCTGCGGTTTCGGAGATTCGGTGCCACCGCCTCCGGCAGTGCACTGATTCCCGCGTGGTAGACGTAGCGCTCGCGGCGGAAACGGCGGTCGTTGCCGCCACCACCGGGCAGGTTGAGCGGCAGCACCTGGAACCGTTCGGCTTCGCGCCACCACAGATCGATCATCTCGGCGAGCTTGTCCGGTTGTGCCGCAGCGAGGTCATCGATCTCGGACGGGTCCTCGGCAACGTGGTAGAGTTCCCAGTCGTCCTGGTCGAAGGGCGCACGGGCGTCGCGACCGTCGCCGTAGTCGACGTTGGCCAGCGGGTGGAAGGCCACGACCTTCCAGCCATCGTGGTACAGCGCACGCGATCCCATCATCTCGTAGTACTGCGTGACGTGCGGCGCAGCGACGTCGGCATCGTCGAACGTCGGTGCGAACGAGATGCCCTCGATCGGACTCTGGGCGACACCGCCGATGTACTCCGGTGGCGTGATGCCGATCTCGGCCAACAACGTCGGCACGACGTCGATCGCGTGCAGGTACTGGTGGCGTGTCTGGCCGGGATGCCCGAGCCGCCGGGGCCAGTGGACGATCAGCGGATCGGTGACGCCGCCTTCGTGGGTCTCGCGCTTCCAGCGCTTGAACGGTGTGTTGCCCGCCCACGCCCAACCCCACGGGTAGTGGTTGTAAGCCCGCGGCGTACCGAGGTCGTCGATGCGGGCCAAGTTCTCCTCCAAGCTCTCGGGCTCGAAGTTGAAGAAGTAGAGCTCGTTGAACGACCCCTGCGCGCCGCCCTCCGCGCTCGCGCCGTTGTCGCTCATGACCATCACCACGGTGTCGTCCAGCTCGCCGAGCGATTCGATGAAGTCCACCACGCGACCGATGCAGTGGTCGGTGTGTTCGAGCATGCCCGCGTACACCTCCATCATCCGGGCGTACAGGCGGCGCTCGTCGGCGGAGCAGTCGTCCCAAGCGGGCACCCACGAGGGCCGCTCACTGAGACGCGTCCCGGCGGGGAGCAGACCGCTCGCCGTCTGACGTTCGAAGACCTGCTCTCTCCAGGCGTCCCAGCCCTTGTCGAAGCGGCCGCGATAGCGCTCGATGAACTCGGCGGGCGCCTGGTGTGGGGCGTGGGCTGCGCCGGGCGCGAAGTAGCAGAAGAACGGCCGATCCGACACTGCACGCAGATCCTTGACGTACCGGATCGCCATGTCGGAGAGATCGTCGGTGAGGTGATAGCCCTCCTCAGGTGTCTCCGGTGGATCGACCTGGTGGTTGTCGTGATAGAGGTCGGGGTGGAACTGGTCGGTCTCGCCGCCGAGGAAGCCGTAGAAGCGATCGAACCCTCGACCGAGCGGCCACCGATCCTTGCGGGCACCGGCGCTCATGTCGGTGGCCGGCGTGAGGTGCCACTTGCCGAGCGCGAAGGTGGCGTAGCCGTTGCTGCGAAGGATCTCGGACAGGAACCCGTTCTCGTGCGGGATCGTCGCGTTGTAGCCGGGGAAGCCGACGGCCTGTTCCACGATGCGCGCCATGCCGTTGGTGTGGTGGTTGCGCCCGGTGAGCAGGCATGCTCGCGTCGGCGAGCACAGCGACGTGGTGTGGAAGCTGCTGTAGCGCAGGCCGTCACCGGCGAGACGGTCGAACGTCGGGGTTGCGATGTCGCTGCCGTAGCAGCCGAACTGGGCGAAGCCGACGTCGTCGAGCAGCACCAGCACGACGTTGGGAGCGCCGTCGGGCGCCTGTTCGGGGTCGGGCCACCACGGCGTCGAGTCCTCCATCGTGCGGCCGATGGTGCCGCCGAATTCCTGATTCATGGCGTTGCGCCCCTTGTCTGTTGCCGTGGCCACTGACATCACCTTCCAGCCTCCTCCTCGAGGTAGCGCTTGCGCATCTGATGCTTCTTGAGCTTGCCGCTCGCTTCGCGTGGCAACGCCGCATCGACGTCGATTGACGCAGGGACCTTGAACGGCGCCAGCCGTGCCCGCGCGAACTCGGTGAGCTCCGCGATGTCGAGCTGCATGCCGTCGGCGGGTTGCACGACGGCCTTGACCTCTTGGCCCCAGTCGGGATGCGGGAGTCCGAATACGGCGGCGTCGGTGACGCCGGGATGCTGCGTGAGCACCGCTTCGATCTCCGCTGGGTAGATGTTCGTCCCGCCCACGATGATCAGGTCGACGCGTCGGTCCGCCAGGAACAGATAGCCCTCGTCGTCGAGCCATCCGACGTCGCCGACGGTGAACCGTCCGTCGGGGCGTACCATCGCGGCGCTCTTCTCGGGGTCGCCGTGATAGGACGGGGTGCCGTCGATGCGCTTGGCGTGAATCGTGCCGATCTCCCCCTGGGGGAGTTCGTTGCCATCGTCGTCGAGGATCGACAGCTCGAGCATCGCAGTCGCCCTGCCGACGGTGCCGGGACGAGCGAGCCACTCCTGCGACGTCGCGATGACCGGCCCGACGCCTTCCGAGGAGCCGTAGAGCTCGACGATGACCGGGCCGAACCATTCGATCATCTCGTGCTTGGCCCACTCGGGGCACGGGGCAGCCGTGTGCAGCACCCACTGCAACGACGAGACGTCGTACCGGTTGCGGATCTCGGGATCGAGCTTGAGGAGCCGGATGAACTGCGTCGGCACCATCGGCACGCCGGCCACGTGGTGGTGCTCGATCAGTTCGAGCATCCGGACCGGATCCCAGCGATCGGTGATGATCAACGGGTCACCGAGGGCCATCGACGCCATCAACACTCCCCCGCCGAGCGCGTGATAGGCCGGCGTGACGAGCATCATCTGGGCGCCACTCGGCATGTGGGTCATCGCGCCCCACTGCGCGAACGGGCGCGTGAGCTTGCTCGCGTTCACCGACGAACCGGAGCGGATGACGCCCTTCGATCGTCCCGTAGTGCCGCCGGTGTACTGCAGGGCCGCGCCGGCGCTGCACTCGGGAAGCGGGTCGGGAGACTGCTCGGCCAACCACGCGTCGTAGTCGGCCCCGAGGACGATCACCTTGTCGATCCCGACGGCCGTAGCTGCCTCGCGGCCGATGCCCTCATCGTCGAGGCCGACCACGAGCAGCGTCGACTCCGAGTCCGTCAGCAGCTCGGCCATCTCGGTGACGGTGAGGTGGTAGTTCAACGGCACGTACCTGGTGCCGGCGCGTGCGTTGCCGAGCGCGAGTTCGGGCCATTCGAGTCGGTTGCGCGCCAGGATGGCCCACGCCTCCTGCTCGCCGACGCCCTCGGCCCGTAGCCCCTGGGCGACTCGGCGGGCGCGGTCTTCCAGCTCGGCCCAGGAGATCGACCCCTGCTCGGCCCGCACGGCGATCGAGTCGGGATCTTGCGCTGTGCGCGGCAGAACGAACAGCGATTGGATCGTCGGATCGCTCTCGTCCCGATCCGGAGCGCTCACGTGGCCTGCAGGGTCGGGAACACCACGGGGATGGTGCGCGGCCCGCGCACCTGACCGCCGGCCCAGGTGACCTGCCGGTTCGGATCGAGTTCGAACTCCGGGATCCTGGCCAACCACTCCTCGATGGCGACGCGCATCTCCATCCGGGCCAGGTTCGATCCGGCACAGCGGTGGATGCCCGCGCCGAATGCGACATGTCGGTTGATCTCGCGATCGATCTGCACGACGTCTGCGTTCGGGAACGCCTCGGGGTCGCGATTGGCCGCCGGGAAGTTGAGCAGCACCCGGTCGCCTTCGCGCATCGGACATCCCCCGACCTCGACGTCGGAGGCCACGATGCGAGCCATGGTCACCGGAGAGTACGCACGCAGCAGCTCCTCGACAGCGGTCGGGATCAGTTCGGGGTGAGCGACCAGACGTCGGCGGTCGTCGG
Source organism: Ilumatobacteraceae bacterium (assembly GCA_041747915.1). GTDB lineage: Bacteria > Actinomycetota > Acidimicrobiia > Acidimicrobiales > Ilumatobacteraceae > Sva-07. Next base: position 12,115 of record JBGTEH010000425.1, on the reverse strand, counting down.
CGTGCGTCGCCAGATGCCACAGCGCAGAACCGATCCCGGACCACGTGGTGTCGACACCGGCGACCAACGTCAGCGCGACCGTGCCGAGGATGTGGGCGTCGGGAACCGGGGCGCCCTCGTGCTCGGTCCGCAGCAGCGTGCTGATCAGATCGGATCCGTCGCTGCCGCGCCGTGCTTCCATCTCACCGAGGAAGTACGTGACCAATTCGGTGCGGGCGGCACTCCGACGCTCGAGGTCGTGCGCGAACTCGAGGACGTCGCGCACCCAGCCGGTGAAGGTGTCCGACATCTCCTCGGGCACGCCGAGCATGACGCCGATGACCCGAACCGGGATCTGCTGGGCGTAGCCGACGGCGGCGTCCGCTTGCCCCTGCTCGACGAGGCTGTCGACCAGACGGTGGCACAGGTCGCGAGTGGCGATCTCGTACTCGGCGACGCGGTCCTTAGAGAACCACGGCAGCAAGAGCCGCCGCGTCCACGTGTGCTCGGGCGGGTCGGCGCTGATTGGCGGGACACCGGCGGGCAGTTGCCCATCCTCGTCGTCGGGCGGCGGCACGACGCCCACGTTGCGCGAACTGAAATGCTCGACGTCGCGTGCGATCGCCGTGACGTCCGCATAGGTCGTCGGCAACCACGAACCGCCCCATCGGTCGGTGTGAGCGATCGGACAGGCGTCGCGAAGGTCGTCCCAGATCGGGAACGGATCGTCGATGTACGCCGGATCGAAGATGTCGTAGTCGCTTGCCCAGTTCGTCACGTGGTCGCCCATCGGTTGCTCTCCCCCTGTTGACGTGGTTGTTGAGCGTCGGTGTCGAGCTCGCTGATTGACATGAGATTAGCCGTATGGCTAATCTCATGTCAATGGGCGGGAGCAACGACCAGAACCCAGGGACCACACACCGCGCCGGCACCGGGCGCGACGCACTGATCGAGGCCGCAAAGCAGCTGCTGACCCTTCGTGCGCCGGGTGCGATCGTCGGCCGAGATCTCGCCGACGAGGCAGGCGTGAACTACGGGCTGATCCACCACTACTTCGGCGGCAAGGACGCCGCACTCCGCGCCGGCCTGGACGCGCTGCGTGCCGACTTCGTGGCCACCCACGGCGACGTCACGGCGATGCCGCTACTGACGTCGAGCGACCCGTACCTCAAGGCGCTCGTCCGCTGGCACCTCCACGACTCCGACGCCGCGACGGCCGACGACGAGTTCCCGCTCAGTGCCGCGCTGGTCGCCTCCATTGCGTCACGCCTCGAGGGCGTCGACGACGATGTGCTCGCCGAGGCGAAGGCCCGGGCGATCGCCATGACCTCGCTGCAGTTGTGCTTCGCAGTGTTCGGTCCGGTGCTCCTGGAGGCAACGGGCGCGCACGGTCAGGAACGCCACTCGGTCGAGGCCGCACTGGCGTCGCTGTACGACTCGATCGCACTGCGGGGGCGTGGCAAGGATCGTGATGCGCTGCCCGAACTGAACGAGCTGCTCCGCCGTCAGCAGTCGAGCTGATCGAGCGCTCGCCCGCGGGCGGTCGGCCGAGGGATGATCCGTCCTGGAACTCGATCTCGATCGGTGCAGCGCCGAATCAACCTTTTCGGCCGGTGACCGACCATCGTCGCATCACTACTTTGCGAACTGAAACACCGCACGAGGAAGGCGCTGCCAGATGTCGTCTGACAAACCGGTCACGGTCGCAGTCGCGTCGTACAACAACAAGGCATCGGCCGAGCAGGACTACGACGCGATCCGTGGGACAAAGCACTACGGCCAGCTCGATCACCTTGCCATCGCGTTCGTGGAGAAGGATGCCGACGGTCACCTCAATGTCGACCGGCACGACTCGACCGCGAAGCATCTCGCGTGGGGAGGGGGCGTTCTCGGAGCATCACTGGCGGTCATCTCGGCCCCGCTCGGGATCATGTTTCTGGGCCCATTGGCGGCAACGACAGCGGTCTGGGCAGGCGTCGGCGGCCTCGTCGGGCACTTCCATCACAACATCCCGAAAGACGAGGTCCGAAAGATGAGTGACGTACTGGAAGCCGGGCAGTTCGGTCTGGTTGTCGTAGCGGCCAATCCGAAGGGAACGGACCTCGAAGCCTTGCTTGCAAATGCGGTCGACAAGGTTGTTTCCGTTGACGTCGCTGACCCAGCGGGAGCAGTGGCCAGCGCCTTCGAATCGGTGAACGGTTGATCACATGACCTCCGACAGCCCAACCGACGTCGCACCGGAGAAGGTGGAGTCAGCGGTGGCCAAGAAGTCTGTCGTCGCGCTCGCGACCGTCGGCCTCTTGGTGCTGATCTTCGGCGTGTGTCTGATCAGCGCGGTGCAGCTGCTGGCACCTCGGGACATGCCGTTCGGCGTCACGGCGTCGTCGCCGGTGGTCGACGCCGTGCAGCAGGAGTACAGCCTGGATCTGAAGACGTACTCGAGCGAAGCCGACTTGATGGCCGCCGCCGAGCGAGGCGACATCTACGGGGGGTACGTCGTCGGTTCGTCCACCGACGTGCTGGTGACCGTTCCGGCGAAAAGCTTCTTCGGCGAGGTCTACGTCTCTGCAGGCTTCAAAGAGGCGGCCAACACGGAGAATCGAACGTTCACGACCACCCCGGTCGTGCCCCTGCCGACTGCTGACCGAACCGGTGCACTGGTGGGTCTGCTGCTGCTTCCGACCCTCGTCGGGGGCTACATGATCGCATCGCTGATGTTCTCGGCCAGCCAGATCGCGGCGGCCCGAGGACGGATCGCGATCGTCTTCGCGTTTGCCGTGGTGGTCGCGCTGATCACGGGCATCGCCGCCGGTCCGGTGATCGGCGCCTTCCCGACCAGTCACCTGTGGACCCTGCTGCCCTGCTTCTTCCTGGTCACCGCCGTCGTGGGGCTCTCAGCGGTCGCGATTCAGGCCGTCGTGGGCAAGCTGGGATCGCTGGTCGTTGCGCTGTTGTTCATCATCATCGGAGGAGCAGGTGCCGGCGGGGCCGGGGTCGCATTGCTGCCGACGTACTGGCAGTACATCGGCGCGCTCTTCCCTCCCCGTCACGCCATCGAGCTGTACCGAAACGTGCGGTACTTCGACGGCAACAACATCACCATCCCAATCGCTGTGCTCCTCGCTTACGGTCTGGTCAGCCTCGTGGTGATCGTCGCCGTGACCCGTAGGTCGAGTCCCGTCTCCGAACCTGCGCCCCACGGCGACGTGATGGCAGCCAACGGCGAAGTGGGCAGAGCGGGGCGTCGACGCCTCGTCCCCAAGGACCTCATCGCACCCGTCGCCTTCTCGCTCATCCTCACGACCCTCTTCGCCGTGAACTACATGAGCTCGGGACACGAACCCATTGCCAACGACATGCCATTCGGCGTCGTGGGACCGACTGCGCTGGCCGAGGCCGCCCAGGGTGACCTTTTCGATCTCGACATCATCCAGTACGACGATCAGGACGCCGCAACTCAAGCCATGGACCGCGGCGAGATCTACGGGGCGCTGATCACCAGCGACTCGTCGACCGACTTGATGGTGGTCAACACGATCAGTGACATCTCGCCGCTCGACATCGCCGGCAACTTCGAGAAGGCAGCCACCTCCGCCGGTGAGACGATCAGCGTCAAGGCTTACGCCCCGACGCCGCTGGCGCCGAAGGACCCCTTTGCGCTGGTGCCGGCAACCCTGCTGGTGGTCCTGCTGATCGGCGGGTACATGTCCGCTGCGTTACTGACGACCGCCGTCGGCTCGGCCTCGGCGCGTTGGCGAGGGGTCTGGCTGGCCGGCTTCGCGGTCGTGACCGGGTTGCTTCTGGACATCGTGACTACCTACTGGCTCGACGGATTCCCTGAGGCCTCGTTCTGGGTGGCCTGGCCCATCTTGTCGTTGATCATCCTCGCCGTGGCGCTCTTCGCCGCAGTGATGCGACGACTACTGGGCCCCGCAGGCATCGTCGTCACCCTGATCGTCATCCTGCAGTTCGGCAACCCCTCGTCGGGTGGCTCGAACGGCGCTGCCTATCTGACGGCGTTCTGGGACGGTATCGGCCCGTTCCTGCCGCCACGCAACGCGTTTCTCCTGCTTCGCAACACGCTGTACTTCGACGGCAACGGCATTGCCCAACCGCTCTTCGTGCTGCTCGGCTATGCGATCGTCGGCGCGGTGATCCTCGGTTTCCTCGACTGGTTCCGGTCCCCCGAACTGTCCGTTCCTGGACTCGACGGCGACGACGCAACCCAAGCCGCCGGTGTTGCGATTCCGGTGGGGCCCCTGCCGTAGTTGCGGCAACCGCGCCAGGGCGACGCCGTGCTCGCCGATTGATAGCTTCCAGGCGTGCCCTCTTCGCCGACCTCGCCGTCGACCGCGGGCACCCCGACCTTCGTCGCCCCTCTCTTCGGGGCGCGGTTCGATCCGCCACGGCGCCGGTCGAGCGACGTCGACAGAACGGCCCTGCTGCCGGCGAGCCACGATGGCAACCTCGCCCGACTCGTCATGATTTCCGCACCGGCTGGCTACGGCAAGTCCACGCTTGCAGCCCAACTCGACGCCGCGGACACCGTCCGCATGCGGATGTGGCACCCCATCGAACCCATCGACAACGATCCTGTCGCGTTCGCTACCCGCCTGCTCGCCGGCCTCGAGCGACTGGCCCCGTCCTCACCCGAGATGCGGGCTGTCGCCGAGCAGACAGCGATCCGGACGAGCACCGAGATGGTGCCGATGCTGCTGTCGGTGATGCAACAGTGCGAGCCGCTGCGGATCACGTTCGACGACGCTCATCGCCTCTCGTCACCGGCCAGTCTGTCGATTCTCGAGCAGATCATCGCCGCGATGGGCGGAGAGTCACAGATTGTCGTCGCCACCCGTGTCACCCCCGACCTCAGGCTTGCCCGACTGCGCGCCTCGGGCGACCTTGCCGAGATCGGGCCGAGCGAACTCGCGATGGACCTCGACGCGACGTCAGCGGTGTTGGGTCTGTTGGGTATCGAGATGGACACCGCCGATACCGAGGCGTTGTATCGACAGACGGAAGGTTGGCCGGCGGGTCTTGCGCTTGCGGGGATCGCCATGTCGAACTCGCCGAAGGCAGGGGCGCCCCGTATCCCCTCGGGCCGCCGGCGAGAGATCGCCGACTATCTGGTCGAGGAAGTGCTCACCCAGCAGTCCGACGAGGCTCGTGCGTTCCTCGTGCGAATCGCATTGCTCAGACGGTTCAACGCCCGACTCTGCGATGCCATGCTCGCCCAGGACGGCTCGCACGAACTCCTCGAACGTCTCGACCGGATCCACCTGTTCGTCGTGCCCCTCGACGACGAACGAAGTTGGTATCGGTTCCACCACCTTTTCGGCGAACTGCTGAATGACCAGTTCGAACGGATCGGAGCACCCGAACGAAACCTGTTGCTCAACAGAGCAGCGCTCTGGCATCTCGAACACGGCACGATCGACGAGGCGCTGCATTACGCGCAGCGCAGCGGGGACTTCGCACTCGCGGGCCGAATCGCGCTCGGACACGGTCCGAGGCTGATCAGGGCGGGGCAGATCGAGACGCTTCGATCCTGGATCGAGCGCTCGACCTACGACGAGATCACCTCCGACGCGGCATTCTGTATCGCCGCGGGCGGGGTGGCTGCCCTATTGGGTGAATCGAAGGCCTACCGATTCGTCCACGCCGCCGCGCAGTTCCCGCTCGACGGACCATCGCCCGATGGAGCATCGTCGATGCGCTCCTCGTTCACCAACATTCGGGCGCTGATCGGCAACGACGGATTCGTCCAGATGCTGGCAGACGGTCATCAGGTCTACGAACTCGAACACGTCGCGCACTCACCGTGGATGACGGGCGGCTGTCGGGCGATGGGACAGGCGCTCGTCGGTCTCGGGTTGCCTGACGAAGCAATCCCGTATCTCGAGGAGGGGCTGCGTCTCTGCGCCGAGTTCTCGATCCGCGGCTATCAGGAGCTTGTGTTCCTCGGTCATCTCGCGCTCGCGCATCTCGATCTCTGCGAGTTCACCGCGGCAACCGATCGTGTCGAGGAGGGCTCCGCCATCTTGAACCGGAGCGATGTCTCGCGGCCGCTGCACGCGTTGGCGCTCTGGACGGCCGAAGCGGCGGTCGCGGCACGCCGCGGTGATCTCGATCGGGCCCGGCGTGCGCTCGCCCGGGTCGAACAGCATCTGGACCTGGCCGCGGCCATGGTGTGGTACCAAGCAGAAGTCGCCGTTCGATGCGCCGAAACCTGCTGGGCAGTCGGAGATCAGGCCAGGGCGACTCGATTCGCCGATCGCGCCCAGGTCGCTCTGGAACTGGTGCCGGACTCAGAGACACTGAGCAGTCGACTCGCCAGCGCCAGGGCCGCAGCGAGCGGTCTTGCGATGTTGACTCCGGTCGAACGTCAGATCCTCCAACAACTTGCGACACATCTCACCCTCGAGCAGATCGGTGGAGAGCGATACGTCTCGCGAGCCACCGTCAAGTCCCACGTTGCGTCGATCTACTCGAAGCTCGGCGTGAGGACCCGCGCCGAGGCCGTGTCGATCCTCCGATCCGACCCGACCAGCAGCAGCAGGAGCGCGTGAGGAGTCCGACTGCGGTGCCTCGCAGCATCCCGGTAGTGGCCACGGTGGCCGAGGCGCCCAGACGGCGGACGGCGTGCCTTCGAGATGCATCTCGCCCCCGAGGTGCTTCAGGTGGAAGCGTTCCTCTCCCTCGTTGCCGAACAAATCATCGTGCTGCTCGCCGAGCGTTTGCTCGACGGGGCTCGTCTGATCGCCGGATCCGGGCTTGCCACGCCGGCTCGGTCATCTGGTCGGAATCAACCTCATCGGATGAGGTCACGAAGCCGCGCGGATCCGTACCGTTGTCTTGTCTCATCGCACAGCCTTCAGGAGTTCACCATGTCAGAACACAACCACGTCGGGCGTGAGGTTCTCCCGATCCCGGATCGGCCGTATCTGGGTCACGTCACCTACGACGCCAAGGACCCTGACACGTCGTTCCCGCCGATCGAGCCGCTGCTCCCTCCGGCGGGTGCGCCCAATGTGGTGATCGTCCTGCTCGACGATGTCGGGTTCGGTGCGGCGAGCGCGTTCGGTGGGCCGGCGAACACGCCGACCGCAGAGCGGCTCCAGCGCAATGGGTTGTCGTACAACCGCTTCCACACCACAGCCTTGTGTGCGCCGACCCGGGCGGCGTTGCTCAGTGGACGCAATCACCACTCGGTCGGCATGGGAATGATCACCGAGACCGCAACGGCGGCGCCGGGATCGAGCGGGGTGCGGCCGAACAGCAAGGCGGCGCTCGCGATGACGCTGAAGTTGAATGGTTACTCGACTGCGCAGTTCGGCAAGTGCCACGAGGTGCCTCCCTGGCAGACCTCGCCGGTCGGCCCGTTCGATGCATGGCCGTCCGGGGGTGGCGGTTTCGAGCGCTTCTACGGGTTCATCGGCGGGGAGAACAACCAGTACTACCCGGCATTGTACGACGGGTTCTCCCCCGTCGAGCCGGAGAAGACACCCGAGGAGGGCTACCACCTGACCGAGGACTTGACGGATCGGGCGATCGACTGGATGCGTACGCAGAAGGCGCTGGCTCCGGGCAAGCCGTTCTTCATGTACTTCGCGCCGGGAGCGACCCATGCACCGCACCACGTGCCGGTGGAGTGGGCCGACAAGTACGCCGGGAAGTTTGCCGACGGCTGGGACGCGCAGCGCGAAGCGACATTCGCTCGCCAGCAGGAGACCGGGGCGGTGCCCGCCGACGCCACCCTCACCCCTCGACCCGACGCGATCCCCGCGTGGGATGACATGCCCGACGACCTCAAAGCAGTGCTCGAACGCCAGATGGAGGTCTATGCGGGTTTCCTGGAGCACACCGACTTCCATGTCGGACGGTTGATCGACTCGATCGAGTCGATCGGCGCACTCGACAACACGCTGATCTACTACATCATCGGCGACAACGGAGCGTCCGCTGAGGGCACGGTCAACGGTGCGTTCAACGAAATGGCGAACTTCAATGGCCTCGCGGCGATCGAGACGCCGGAGTTCCTGGAGTCGGTCAAGGACAAGCTCGGCACCGTCGACGCGTACAACCACTACTCGGTCGGTTGGGCGTGGGCGATGTGCACCCCCTACCAGTGGACCAAGCAGGTTGCGTCGCACTGGGGCGGCACCCGCAACGGCACGATCGTCCATTGGCCGGCGGGTATCGCGGCCAAGGGTGAGGTGCGCTCCCAGTTCACTCACGTGATCGATGTGGCACCGACGGTGCTCGAGGCCGCCGGCATCCCCGAACCCCTCTTCGTGAACGGGGTCCAGCAGTCGCCGATCGAGGGCACCAGCATGATGTACAGCTTCGACGACGCCAACGCCAACGAGCGTCACGACTTGCAGTACTTCGAGATGGCCGGCAACCGGGGCATCTACTACAAGGGGTGGAGCGCGGTCACCCGCCACAGCACCCCGTGGCTCCCCAACGAGGTTCTGCCCGCGCTCGATGACGACGTGTGGGAGCTCTACGACGGAAACGTCGACTGGACGCAGGCGCACGACCTCGCCCAAGCACATCCGGAACGTCTCGCGTCATTGCAGCGACTTTGGCTGATCGAGGCGGTGAAGTACAACGTGCTGCCGATCGATGACCGCCGTTTCGAGCGGCTCAACGCCACGATCGCAGGTCGACCGCAACTCATCGCCGGGACGACACAGACGCTCTTCCCAGGCATGAAACGACTTTCCGAGAACAGCGTCCTCGACATCAAGAACCGCTCCTTCAGCGTCACGGCCACCCTCGACACCCCGACGAACGGGGCGACGAATGGTGTGCTGATCGCCCAGGGCGGCCGGTTCGGTGGCTGGGCATTGTTCATGAAGGAGAACCGCGCCAAGTTCGTCTACAACCTGCTGGGCATGCAGGAGTTCGTCACCGAAGCGGGCGAGGATCTGACGCCGGGGTCACATCAGGTGCGAGCCGAGTTCGCCTACGACGGCGGCGGCCTCGGTAAGGGCGCCGAAGTCACGCTCTACTACGACGGGCAGCCCGTCGGCTCGGGCCGCGTCGACATCACCCAGGCGATGGTCTTCTCCGCGGACGAGACGACCGACATCGGCGACGACTACGGGATGCCCGTCAGCGCTGACTACGCAGGGGCGAGCAAATTCAACGGCCGCATCGACGTCGTCCAGATCGACATCGGCGACGACGACCATTCCCACCTCATCGACCCAGAAGAAGTGGCCAGGGTCGCAATGTCACGGCAGTAGCCGCTCGCGATTGCGGGCAGAAGCGGGGGCCCCGCAACTACCGACGGGATGACCCTGCTCCGACAGTCACGCTGGATCACCGGAACCGACACTGGCCGATCTCGTCGACCGTCGACCTGACCGATTGCGCCGGAACGCGAGCGGGCGGCCGATGGAATCCGTTGAGCGGCGTGTGCGCCTGATCCGTTCGAATTCGATGGCCGGCTGCGCCGAGATCTTGGGCGGGGTGCTTGCGCTGGACGGCTTGTTTCGACGCGCCGAGCATTACAGACCGAACCTGACCAAGCCGCTCTGCTCGAAGCCATCCAGCTTGGTGTCCTGCCAGCCGCTCGACAAGGCTGACGTCGTGGATCTCTTCCGACTGAGCACCGCAGCGCTCGCCGTGCTGCTGATCGCCGTACTCGCGGGGAGCGTTGCGATCGGCGTCCTGGCCGGGCGGGCGATGCGCGACCGACCGGGCACCCGCCACGAGACGGCCGGCGTCGTCCAGGGGGCGCTGCTCGGCCTCGTGGGCCTGCTTCTTGCGTTCGGGCTGTCGATGGCGGTCGGACGGTATGAATCACGACGGGCGCTCGTCGTGCAGGAGGCCAACGACATCGGCACCACGTACCTCCGTGCCCAACTGCTGTCCGAGCCCGAGAGCAGCCGGTCGGCAACGCTCCTGAAGGACTACACCGACGCCGCCATCGACGTCGCCGACGCCGTGCCCGGCAGCGGGACCTACCGAGAAGCGGTGGCGAACGTTGAGCGACTGCAGGGTGACTTGTGGACGTTGGCGACCGATGCCGTGAGTGCCGACCCTGTCGGGACGGGTCCCCGGCTCTACACCGAGACGTTGAACAACATGTTCGACACGCACACGTCGAGAGTGGCATCGCTCGGCAACCGGGTGCCCACGCCGGTGATGATCCTGCTCGTACTCGGCAGTGCGATTGCCGTGGGGGCCTTGGCGTTCTATCTCACTTTGCTGGGCAAGGGGTTGGCGACGTCGTTGATCACCGCCGGGGTCGTGCTGATCATCCTGTTCGTGTCGTTCGATCTCGATCGCCCTCAGCGAGGGTTCATCCAGGTTCCGGACGCGGCCCTCGTGCAGTTGCGCGACTCGTTCGAGCAGCCGTAACGGCGTCACGGGTCGGTGTGCGTGATGCTGTCGATGTAGTGGTTCATCGCGGCGTCCACCCTGCGCTGATCGCCCGAGACCGCAAGATCGAGTTGGAGACCCCGGACCTGGGCGAGGAACCCGGTGGCGACGTCGCTCGCCGTACGCCGGGACAGACCATGGTTACGCAGGCTGGCCTCCAGGGGCCCCAGGAAGTCAGTGATCAGCACGGGCGCCAGCGAGCCGAAGCGAGCGGGATCGCGTGCCTGTAAGGCGACGACTTCGAACAGCAGCACGAACTGTCGACGTTCTGGGGGTTCGCAGAGACGTCGCCATGTGGCCCGCAGCACATCCCCGAGTGGGGCGTCATCGACCGGCGCGCGGGGCCTGTTGAAAAGGTTCGATCGGATGCGCTCGATCACCTCCTTGACCAGCGCCTCCTTGGTCCCGAAGTGGCGGATGAGTGTCGAATGCGACACGTTCAGTTGCTCGGCCATGGGTCGCAGCGAGAGTTCGGCGATGCCGTGATTGAGGATGTACTCCACAGCGGCGTCGAGGAGCTCGGGCCGGCGATGCTGATGGCGCAGGGTCCGACCGTCGACCTTGTCCACAGCGACGCTCACATCGGTGAACTCTAGGTCGGCACGCGCCTGCCCGTTGAGACGCGCAAGAAGCCAAACCGATCGGTTGTGCTACTCGATCCCTTCATGTCACATTCGGCACCAATTGCTCATAGGCATGCACACGACAGTCCTTGCTGGCTCGTGTCGGTTCAACCGCCCGTCAACCGCTCCACGGATCGAACAAACAACCCGTCATCAGCGTTACGGCGCGAGTCGCAACCAACGGGGGCCGCCTTCGCGATCGTTGATGCTGCCTTGGGTGAGACGACCCCGGATGTACGGCGTCGATCACTGGTCGGGCACAGACGCAGCCCCGTTCGGCTACGGCTCGCGGCAGGTGCGAGAGGACGAGGGCTTCCCGGGCCCTCGATATCGCCGCCCGTAATCCCGCTCCAGCCTCGGAGCACAGCGCCGTATCACGGCCCACGTGCAGTGCTCGATAATCGCGAGGCCGCGACGGCTCCTGACCGGAATTGACTTCCAGGTCGTGTCGCGTGACAGCGCGTGCACGGGTGGGCTTTCGGACTGTCCCCGCCCTGCCCATGCGTCGTCGACGCCTACAGCTCGATCCCGAGGTCGATCGTGCGGTCGGGTCGTGTCGGCTTTGGGAGGTCGATGCCTGCGTCGTGGGCCCAGCGAGTTGTTACCTCCGCGAGTTGGCTGGTTCCGTTGAGGGTTCGGTCGCCGCCGAGCACGGCGACCATGTTGCGGAGTTGCGTCGCAGGGAGCTTGTGACCTTTCGCCCAGTGCTCCCACGTGTCGATGGCATCGCAAAGGGCTTCGGCACGGTCGGCCTTGCCGTCGAGGTTGTTGAAGTCGTCGAGCAGTTCACGGGTGCTGTGGATGCGGTCGTGATGATCGACGATGTCGCGCAACTCGTTGAGCGGTCGACGGGTCGGCTCGGCTGCTTGCTCGCATCTGGCGAGGCGCTCAGCGGCGACGGCGAGCACGTCGTTGGCGGCCTCGACGTTGCGTCGTGCTGATCGTCGCTGGAGTTTCCCGGCGTTTCGCAGGTCGCGTTCGGCGGCCCACAAGTTCGAACGGGCTTCGGTGACGACCTGCTCGGCGTCGACAACCTGGGCTTGGAACGGGGCGTTTGCTGCCTGCGCTGCGGGTAGGTCGCGGCAAGCGTCGACGTAACGCTGTTTCTGTTCGGCTCG
>JBGTEH010000424.1:0-3045 GCA_041747915.1 Ilumatobacteraceae bacterium | reverse complement strand
TTCACGTATGGCCCGTACTTGCCGGGCTTGACGACGATGAGTGTGCCGTCGGCGTCGGGACCGAGCGGGAACGTGTTGATCTCGGCGGCGTCGATCTCGCCGAGGTTCTCTTCGACCAGCCTCTTCAGGCCCAGCAGAGCGTCCTCGCCGACGCCTGCCTCGGCCGAGATCGGCTGGGTGTCGCCATCGCCGGTGTCGCCGAAGTAGAAGCGCTTGAGCCACTTGTCCTTGGCGCGTGTGCCGCTGGCGATTTCGTCGAGGTCGGCGTCGATCGAGGCCGTGAAGTCGTAGTCGACGAGGGCGTCGAAGTGTTCCTCCAACAGCCGGATCACGGCGAAGGCGGTCCACGTCGGCACGAGCGCTTGCCCGCGCTTCCACACATAGCCGCGGTCTTGGATCGTCTGAATGATCGAGGCCCACGTGGAGGGCCTGCCGATACCGAGTTCTTCCAGCCGCTTGACCAGCGACGCCTCGGTGTAGCGCGCCGGCGGCGAGGTGGAGTGACCGCTCGGGACGATCGACGCCACAGCCACGTCGTCACCCTCGGCGAGCGCGGGCAGCAGCGCCTCGTTGTCGGCGGCGTCGTCGCCAGTCTCCTCCCTCGAGGCGACGTACACGGCGCGGTAGCCGGGGAACGTGATCGTCGTGCCGGAGGCGGCGAATTCACAGTCGGTCAGTACGCCGGTGGCACGGTCGGTCGAGTTGGCGGCGAGGCGCACGCTGACGGTGACGCCGGTCGCGTCGGCCATCTGCGACGCCAGCGTTCGCTGCCACACCATCCGGTACAGGGCGAGTTCCTGGCTGTTCAGTTCGGCACTCACCTGCTGCGGCGACCGGAACGGACTGGTCGGGCGGATCGCCTCGTGGGCCTCCTGAGCGTTCTTGACCTTGGAGGCGTACTGCTTCGGCGCAGCGTTGAGGTAGTCGGCGCCGTATTCACTCGTGACGGCAGCGCGTGCTGCCTGCATCGCCTCGTCTGACAGCACCACGTTGTCGGTACGCATGTAGGTGATGTACCCACGCTCGTAGAGGCCCTGCGCGATACGCATCACCTGCGATGACGACAACCGCAGCTTGCGCCCGCCCTCCTGCTGGAGCGGCGAGGTCATGAACGGTGCCTTCGGCGACGAGCGGTACGGTTTCTCCTCGACCGAGCGAACGGTGAACGAAGCGTCGGCGAGACCGTCGGCCAAGGCGACGGCGCGAGCTTCGTCCAGAGCGACGACCGCCATCGTGCCGCGGGCCGACACGACACCGCGCTCGTCGAAGTCCTTTCCCGCGGCGATGCGCTGCGCGTCGACCGCAACGAGCTTGGCGTCGAACGCAGGTCGTGTGGCCGTTGTCAGATCGATGTCCCAATAGTCGGCGGTCACGTAGGCGATGCGTTCGCGTTCTCGTTGCACGATCAGGCGCACCGATGGGCTCTGTACGCGGCCGGCCGACAGCCCGCGGTTCACTCGTCGCCACAGCACCGGAGACACCTCGTAGCCGTAGAGGCGGTCGAGGATGCGACGTGTCTCGGCGGCGTCGACGAGTCCGTAATCGAGGTCGCGAGGGTTGTTCACGGCGTGGTCGATGGCCGACTTGGTGATCTCGTGGAACACCATCCGCTTCACCGGTACCTTCGGCTTCAGGTACTCGAGCAGGTGCCACGAGATCGCTTCGCCCTCGCGGTCTTCGTCGGTTGCGAGGTAGAGCTCGGAGGCGTCCTTCAGGGCGGCGCGCAGGTCCTTCACGACCGTCTTGCCGCGCTCGGTCAGCTCATAGGTGGGCTTGAAACCGTTGTCGACGTCGATGTTCAGCCCCTTCGACGGCAGGTCGGCCACGTGGCCCACCGATGCGCGCACGTCGTAGTCGCTGCCGAGGAACTTCGACAGTGTCTTCGCCTTGGCCGGCGATTCGACGACGACGAGGGGTTTGGGCATCGGTGCCTTTCGCTCGGATGGGATGCGGCTCGTGGTTAGGGGATGAAGGGGCTCGTTGTCAAGCACCGACGGGCGTTGTCACGGCGAAGTGTGCCGCAGGATCGGCCGAACCGCATCGCGGGTACGGTTTGGCCACGATGTCCGATGTGATCGACGGCCCCCCTTCGGAGCTGGGCTGGGCCGACGATTTCGATCGGTCATGGCGCGAACTCGGTGCGCCGGGAGCACCGGGGCGTGTGTCGAGACTCGACCGCGGCTGGAGCACGGTGATCCGATCGATGGACGAGGCGCGTGGCCGTTGCGAGCCGATGCGGGTTCGCAACATCGGCGCCGACGTCGCAGTCGGTGACTGGGTCGTCGCGTCGTCCGACGGTGAACGCGTCGAGCACGTCGTCGAACGACGATCGGCCTTCACACGGCGAGCGTCGTTCGACGGCATGCGAGCGGTCTCGCACACGCTGGCGGCGAACATCGACGTGGTCTTCCTGGTCCACGCTCTGGGTTCGCCACCCAGCCCGCGCCGGCTCGAGCGTGAACTGGTGCTGGCGTTCGATTCGGGTGCCGAGCCGGTCGTGGTTCTGACCAAGACCGACCTCGTCGACGACGCCCAACCAGGGCGCGCTGCTCTCGCCGACGTGTCGCTCGGCGTGCCCGTGCTGCTCGCCAGCGGGATCAGCGGCGACGGCATCGACGCCATCAGCCAGTACGCCGTCGGCAACCGGACGCTGACGTTCCTCGGTGCGAGTGGGGTGGGCAAGTCGACGCTCGTCAACGCGCTCGTGGGCAACGAGCGTCAGGCGACGTCGGCAGTGCGCGAGGGCGACCAGCGCGGTCGCCACACGACGGTGGCGGCGGAGCTCGTGGCGTTGCCCGGCGAGGGGTGGCTGATCGACACGCCCGGCGTTCGAGCCTTGAGCCTGTGGTTGTCGGGCCGTGGCATCGAGCGAGCCTTTGCCGACGTGTTCGACCTCATGGACCACTGTCGGTTCCGCGACTGCAAGCACGACCAGGAGCCGGGGTGTGCGGTCCAGCAGGCGATCGCATCGGGTGAGCTCGACGCCGTGCGTCTGTCGAGCCTCGACCGTCTCATCGAGGAGGAGGCTGCGTTGGAGGAGGAACA
>JBGTEH010000423.1:0-1882 GCA_041747915.1 Ilumatobacteraceae bacterium | reverse complement strand
ACGGTGGTCGGCGACTCGGTGACCGGGGTGATGAGTTCGCTGCGGGCGCCGTCGACGGCCGAACCGCTGGTCACTGCGGCCGAGCAGCCCACCGACGCGGCCGAACCAAGCGCCAACAAGGCACCGATCAGCACTCGACGTCGAACTTGGATCACCACGGTACGTGAGCCTAACGTCGATCGTCGGAGCCGTGTCGGCACATGCGCGATGTTCAAGACATCGTTCGATTTCTGTCGCCGGTGGTGACGCCAGGAAGCACGATCATGGCGAGTCGGACAGGAACGGTGGCGGTGCGCAGGGGGTCAGTGGAAGATCGGCAAGAGCGAAGCGCGGCAAGAGATCACTCAGAGTGAGATCACGGTGCGAGGCGCTGCTCACGATCGACGAAGTGATCCAGGCCACGATTTCGTTCACCTCCACGCCTCGCGAACCGAGATCGGCCACCGTCACCGCCTGGCCCCGACGCTTGGCGAGCCGCTCGCCGGCATGATCCACCACGAGCGGCACGTGGACATAGTCGGGTCGCGCCAGACCGAGGAGTTCCTGCAACAGGATCTGGCGCGGCGTGGACGACACGAGGTCGTCACCGCGTACGACCTCGGTCACGCCCTGGTCGGCGTCGTCGACAACGACGGCGAGGTTGTAGGCCGCGACACCGTCATTGCGTCGTAACACGACGTCGTCGACCACGCCGCTGACAGCTCCGACGAGCTCATCGGTGAACGTCAGGGTTCGATGATCCGATCGAAGTCGCAGCGCAGGCGAGCGGCCTTCTGACCGGTGCCTTGCGCGTTCGGTCGACGTCAGGGCGCGGCACGTGCCCGGATACGCGCCGGGTGGACCGTGAGGTGCCTGCGCCGATGCTTCGATCTCCGCTCGAATCTCACGGCGAGTGCAATAGCACTCGTACACCAGGTCGTTCGACGCGAGGTTGGCAATCGCATCCTCGTAGAGATCGAACCTGTCGCTTTGGCTCACCACCACACCGTCCCAGTCGATGCCGATCGACGCCAGATCCCAGAGTTGACGTTGTTCATTTTCGGCGACGGCCTGGATGCGGTCGAGGTCTTCCATCCGCACGAGGAAGCGTCGGCCCGCAGAGCGAGCGCACAGCCAGGCGATTGCCGCTGTGCGCAGGTTGCCGACGTGCAGGTCGCCGGTCGGCGACGGGGCGAACCGTCCGGTCATGCGGGCAGTCTCGCGTAGTCGATCACCTACAGTCTTGGCGATGGTGTGTCCGGGCTGTGCGAGCGAGGTCACCGAACAGCAGAAGTTCTGCCACGAATGCGGAACTGCCCTCGACCGCACGCCGAAGGGCGAACCCTTCGAGGAGTCGGACAGGGCGGTCCCGAGCCCGCAGCAGGCCGGGCTCGACGAATCGACCCAACCGTTGCTGCTGACCGAGCCACCGGCCATCACGACCGCCGCGCCCACCATCGTGTCGGCCGAGTCATACGATCTGCGCGGTTCCGACGACGTCACCGATGTCACGCTGGTCGTTGCCGACACCGCCGATCTGCCCCCGATCGTCAACACGCCGGATGTCGGCTCGACTGCACCCGGTGCGGTTGTCGCCACCACCGCTGAGATACCCGCTGTGTTCGACGGCAGTCAGGACCTCGCCGAGTACCCGTCCACGCGTGAACCGTTCCGGCTCAGGCTCGTTTTCATCCTGGCGTTGTTCGCGGTGGTGGCGGTGCTGATGACGACGATCGCCGATGTCATCGACATCCGCACGACGCGCCCTGCGGCCGGAATCACCACCGGGCCGCGCAACCTTGCCGATCTCGGCAGCAATCTCGGCGCGGCGGCGATCGCCGCCGCAGTCGTCATGGTGCTCGGCGGTCTGCTGGCCAGCTTCGGGCTGCGGTGGGGTGCAGGT
>JBGTEH010000422.1:0-1630 GCA_041747915.1 Ilumatobacteraceae bacterium | reverse complement strand
ACCCGGCCGAGCATGCCGTCGCCGACCGGCATCGACAAGATGCTGCCTGTTGCCTTGACGGTCTGGCCTTCCTCGATCTTGTCGACGTTGCCGAGCACGACGGCACCGATCGAGAACTCGTCGAGGTTCAACGCAAGGCCGACCGAGCCGTCCTCGAACTCGCGGAGTTCGTTCACGGCCGCGTCGGGCAGGCCGCTGACGCGGGCAATGCCGTCGCCGACGGACGCAACGCGCCCGACGGTACGGGCCTCGACCGAGGGCTCGAAGCCTTCGAGGTTGGACTTGAGCGCCGACGCGATGTCGGCGGCGGAAATGGTCAGCTCGGCCATGGTGGGGTCAGTTTCCTTTGTGAGCGGGCGCTCAGAGCCGGCTCTTCAGCTGGTCGATACGGGTGCGGACGGTGTCGTCGATGACGACGTCACCAATGGTGGCCACGACGCCGCCGACGACGGATGGGTCGACGATCGTCTTGAGGTTGAGGCTCTTGCCGGTGGCGTTCTCGAGCGCAGCCTTCAGGCGCGCCTGCTGATCGTCGGTCAACGCAACGGCGGTGCGTACCTCGGCGAGATCGAGCTGCTTTGCGTTCGACGCGCGCTGCACGAGGCTGTCGACGATCGCCGGCAGATCGCGGCTGCGGCCCGACCCGACAACCATCGAGACGAGTTGGACCGTTGTGGTCGTGGCCTTGCCGTCGAGCAGATCTTCGACGATCGCCTGGCGCTTGTCGGCTGGAACGTGTTCGTCGGTGAGGGCGTTGCGCAGCGCGTCGCTCGACTCGTACGAGCGGGCGAAGCGGAACAGTTCGTCCTCGACCTCGTCGAGCGTGCCTTCGGCGCGGGCGACCTCGAAGAGGGCTCGCGCGTAGCCTTCGATCAGTGCGTCACTCATGATGCGACTCCTGCTCCGACGCGGGCGATGAAGCCCTCGATGAGGTCCTGCTGTGCGCCGTCGTCGAGCGTGTCGCCGACGATGCGGTCGACCGCCACGCCCGAATACCGGGCGATCTCGGCGCGCAATTCGTCGCTGCTGCGTCCTGCGGCAGCGACGATGTCAGCCTCGGCGCGCGCTTCGAGTTCGGCCATCTCGACCTCGAGCCGGGCGCGGCCATCGGCGAGCAATGCCAAGGCCTGAGCATCGGCCTCGGCGTAGAGCCGGGTCCGTTCGGCGTCGATGTCGCCCTGTGCTTCGCGGATGCGAACGGCCTCGGTCTCGGCGGCGGCCTTGGCGGCCGACGCGTCGTCGAGTTGTGTCTGGATGCCCGCCGTGCGGTCGGCGAAGCTCTTCTTGATGATCGGGCCTGCCTTCCAGTAGAGCAACGAGAAGACGATGATCGAGGCCAGCGAGCCGGGGATCAGTTCCTTCCACGGCGGCAGGATCGGACTGGGTGTGATGTAGCCCTTGTCGTCGAATGGAATCTCCTCCGACATCGGTAGCAGACGGCCGGCGGCGAGCGTGGCAGCGCTGAAGAGGCTCATGCCGACACCTCCTGGCCCATTGCGCGGGTCACGGCGGAGCGCACCGAGTCGTCGGACGGACGCCGACCGGTGGCGAGTTCGCCGAGCCGGCCCGACACGTCGACGACGGCCGCTTCGACCTGGCCGCGAGCCGCCTGTTTGGCGGCGTCGACCTC
>JBGTEH010000421.1:0-2640 GCA_041747915.1 Ilumatobacteraceae bacterium | reverse complement strand
GCGGTCATGACGTACTACAACCTGGTTCATCATCCGGGGCCGACCCGATTCGCAGCGCAGTTGCAACGAGCCGGCGTCAGCGCTGCAATCCTGCCGGATCTTCCGCTCGAGGAGTCGGGTCCGTGGTGCGAAGCTGCGGACACGCACGGCATCGAGACGATCATGCTCGCTGCGCCGACAGCGCCCGACGAACGTCTGCCGCGAGTGGTGGCGCGATGTCGAGGCTTCGTGTACTCGGTCGGGCTGCTCGGCGTCACCGGCGAGCGTGAGTCGCTCGCCGCAACGGCCACTGCCCTGGCCGCGCGCCTCAAGCTGATCACCGACACGCCCGTCCTCGTCGGCGTCGGCGTGTCGAATGCGCAACAGGCCTATGAGGCGTCGCGCGTCGCCGACGGCGTGATCCAGGGTGCCAGCGTCGTACGGCGGCTGATGGACTCCGGGCCCGATGGCGTCGGCTCGTACGTCGCCGAAGTGCGCGCCGCGATCGACGCCGCGTAGGCGCGACATCCGCGCCAACTGGCTGCTACGCGTTCGGGGTGAACGTCGGTCCGTCGAAACGGTCGCGGGTGGTGAACGACTCGACCGGCCTGCGAGCCAGCTTCGTGGGTTGGTGTTCGGGAACGCCGAGGAAGATCGTGGCCACGAGCGCGTGGTGGTCGGGGAGTCCGAGCGCCGGCGCGGCGGCAGTTTCGACGCGGCTCAGGAAGGTGGTCATCACGCCGCCGAGGCCGTGCGCACGAGCCGACAGCATCAGATTCCAACAGAATGGATAGATCGATGCGCCTCCGGTGAGCGGGGGCCGTTCGAGATCGGCGTCCATCATGGCAATCTTCGACAGATCCGCAGCAACTGCGAGCACGACGGGGACGGTGTCGATCTGCTCCAGGAGAGCATTCGACTTGTTCGCAGTGACGTGGTCGGGCTTCACGTAGTCGACGACGTTGAACGGGTTACCACCGAGCTGTGCAGTCTCGAGGTATTCGTCCCACACCGGTTGCATGAGGGCGGCCAACTCACGCCGCAATGCCCGATCGTCGACGACCGCGACGCGCCAGGGCTGGCGGTTGCCGCCGGACGGAGCAAACCGTGCGTCGTCGAGCACGCGTGCGATCGTGGCGTCGTCGACGGCGTCGTCCGTGAAGTTGCGGACGGTTCCGTTGGTACGAATCGCCTCGCGAATGTCCATGCGACGCACCGTACCTGTTCCGCCGGGGGTCTGACCCCGTATGTAACGGCGTGGCGTAACAGTCAGGTGGTGGCGGCGACCTTCTGGCGCACGATGTTGAGGGCGGAACCGGCCTTGAACCAGTCGACCTGTTCGGGGCTGAAGGTGTGCACGGCCTCGAAATCGATCATCGAGCCGTCGGGCTTGACGATCTGACACTGCACGTTCTGGCCGGGCACAGGAGGAAGGTTCCGCACGTCGATGCGGTCGTCTTCGCCGATCAGGTCGTACGTGTCGGGGTCGGCGAAGGTCAGCGGCAACAGGCCTTGCTTCTTCGCGTTCGTCTCGTGGATGCGGGCGAACGATCGCGCAAAGATCACGAGCCCGCCGCGAAAGCGCGGCTCCATCGCCGCGTGTTCGCGTGACGATCCTTCGCCGTAGTTGCGGTCGCCGATGGCCACCCAGGTGATGCCGGCCTCGTGGTAACGCATGGCGATCTCGGGGTACGGGCGGGTCTCGCCATCGGTGAGGTCCTTGCCGGTGCCGGCTTCGCCCGTGAACGCGTTGACCGCCCCTGCGAACAGGTTGCCCGAGATGTTCTCGAGGTGACCGCGGTACTTCAGCCACGGCCCCGCCGCCGAGATGTGGTCGGTCGTGCACTTGCCCTGCGCCTTCATCAATACCGGCAGACCTCGGTAGTCCTCGCCATCCCATGCGAGGAACGGCGCCAGCAGCTGCAGTCGATCCGATGTCGGCGACACCGCGACGGCGATCTCCGTACCGTCCGCAGGCGGCGCTGTGTAGGTGTCGACGC
The DNA here is from genome assembly GCA_041747915.1 of Ilumatobacteraceae bacterium. Classification (GTDB taxonomy): domain Bacteria; phylum Actinomycetota; class Acidimicrobiia; order Acidimicrobiales; family Ilumatobacteraceae; genus Sva-07. The sequence goes on along the minus strand of JBGTEH010000421.1, from coordinate 661 downwards.
CCGGGTCGTAGCCGGCGTCGGGGAGTACCTCGCCGACCGGTTCCGCGAGTGTGATCTCGGTGCCGTCGGGAGCAGTGATCGTGTCGACCGTCGGGTCGAAGTCCAAGCGGCCGGCCAACGCGATGGCGAGCACCGTGTCGGGCGACGTGACGAAGCTCAGCGTCTTGGCTGACCCGTCGTTGCGCTTCGGGAAGTTGCGATTGAACGAGTTGACGATCGTGTTCGATTGCCCGGTGATCGACTCGGGTCGCGACCACTGGCCGATGCACGGCCCACACGCATTCGCCAGCACGGTGGCACCGATTGCTTCGAGATCGGCGAGCAGACCGTCGCGCTCGATCGTGGCGCGCACCTGTTCGGAGCCGGGCGTGATGAGCAGTTCGCACTTGGCGCTCAGCCCGGCAGCAGCGGCCTGGCGGGCGATCGATGCGACGCGGGTGATGTCCTCGTACGACGAGTTCGTGCACGACCCGATCAGGCACGCGGACGGATCGAGCGGCCAGTCGTTCTCGCGAGCCGCTGCACCGACGCCGGCGGAGCCGACCCTGTGGGCGCGGTCGGGGGAGTGGGGTCCATTGATCAGAGGCTTGAGTTCGTCGAGATCGATCTCGATGACCTGGTCGTACAGCGCCCCCTCGTCGGCGCGCAGGTCGGCGGAAAC
>JBGTEH010000420.1:0-12189 GCA_041747915.1 Ilumatobacteraceae bacterium | reverse complement strand
GCCCGAACGCCTTGTCCCACGATGCCTCGTCGTACGCCACAGGCGATCCCTCGGGCCAGTAGAGGAAGTCCACCGTGTCGGCCACTTCACCCATCGTGGTCAATCGCTGCTGGATGTGTGGTGCGATCTCCGCGAACCGCTCCCGGTCCCACTCGTCGGGCAGTTGGGCGACGGCCTCCTCGATGAACTCGTCGATCGGAAGCATCCGGATGTACTGGCCGTTGAACGCGGCAAGCTTCTTGAGGTCGAAGAAGGCGGGCGAGTGCGTCACGTCCTCGAGGCGGAACGCTGCCTCGATCTCACTCCACGACACGATCTCGGAGCCGGACTCCTCGGCGCCGGGCGGTGTCCAACCGAGCGTCATCAGATAGTTGACCATCGCATCAGCGAGGTATCCCTCGTCGCGATACTGCTCGAGCGCCACTTTGTCGCGACGCTTCGACAACTTCTTTCGCTGCTCGTTCACGAGCACAGGCACGTGCGCCCAGCGCGGCGGCTCGTGGCCGAGCGCCCGCCACAGCATCTGCTGTTTGGGCGCGTTCGGGAGATGCTCCTCGGCGCGCACCACATCGGTGATCGCCATCTCGATGTCGTCGACGACGTTGGCGAGCAGGAACACCGGCGAGCCGTTGCCCCGAAGCAGGACGAAGTCCTCGATCGTGGCGTTGTCGAACGACACCTCGCCGCGGACGAGGTCGTTCACGACCGTCGTGCCATCGGGAACCCTGAAGCGCAGCACCCGTCCCGCCGCTCGCTCGAGGCCCCGGTCACGCGAGTAGCCGTCGTACCCCGAGGCGCCGAGTTGCTTGGCGCGCTCTTGGACCTGCTCGCCGGTCAGATCGCAGTAATAGGCGTCGCCCTGTTCGTAGAGTCGGTGCGCGGCTTCGATGTGAGCGGTGGCGTTGTCGCTCTGGAAGTGCGGGCCCTCGAAGTGCTCGTCGTCGGAGGAGATCCCGATCCATGCGAGCGCGTCGATGATTCCCTGCGTCCATTCCGGGCGATTCCGTGCCTCGTCGGTGTCCTCGATCCGCAGGACGAACATGCCCCCGAGACGACGGGCCAGCGCCCAGTTGTGCAGCGCCGTCCGTGCTCCGCCGACGTGGAACGATCCGGTCGGCGAGGGAGCGAAACGGAATCGGGGACCGCTCGTCATGATGGTGTGACGCTATCCGGCACCTTGAGTGGGTCGCCTCGCAGAGTCGGGCGCGGCGACCGCGACGAGGCTGAGGTTGCGGAGTTGACGCAGCGCAACCGACAACGTCGTGAGATCGAAGCTCTCGGCGCGCCGGATCTCGGTGTGCATCCCGAGTGCACGACCCACGACGCGCTCGTTCGCCGCGATCCACGCACGCGGCGAACCGTCACCGACGCTCATCACGTTGCGGGTGAGTTCGGCCAAGGTCGCCATCAGATCGTCGCGCAGCGCCGAACGCGCCTGGGCCTGCCATCGGTCGGATCGCGGGAGCGCGCCCACGCCGTCCCACAACCAGCCGAGTTCGAACGCGTCGAACACTGCCCAATATGCCGTGGCCGCGTCAGCGACGTTGCACGCCTGCGTGTGGGCGATCTCCACGATGTCGAACCCCGTGTGCAGCCACGGCCATCTCGCCGAGCGCTCCGCGATTGCGTGCGGCACGCCCGCCGCAATCCGCTCGTGGCGCAGTCGGTCGATGTCGTCGCTGACTCGCCCACTGACGACATCGTCGAGCGACTCGGCGAGAAATGTCAGGCCGGCACTGAACGTGTCGACGGCGTTCCCGATGTCGAGCGGGGGACGACGGTGACGCAGCAGCCACGTGGTCCCCCGTTCTGTCATGCGCCGAGCTTCGAGGAACAGCGCGATCTGGGTGTCGAGAGCAACGCTGTTGCCGAGGTCGTCGATCTCGCGCCACACATCGGAAAACCCGAAGATGTCACGCGAGGCGACGAAGGCGCGTGCGACGTCGGCAATGGGCGCCCCCGAATCCTCCGTCATCCGATGGTCGAACGAGATGCCCGCCAGGTTGACCATGTTGTTGACAACGCTCGTCGCCACGATCTCGCGTCGAAGGCGGTGTGTGCGGATCGACTCGGGGAAGCGCTCGCGAACCACCGGTGGGAAGTACGCCATCAGATCGGCGTCCAACGCAGGGTCGTCGGGCAGGTCGGATTCGAGGATCTCGACCACATCGGCGTTCTTGGTGTAGGCGATCATCACCGCGAACTCGGGCGCCCGCAGGCCACTTCCACCGGCCTGGCGCTCGGCGATCTGTTTGTCGGTCGGGAGGAACTCGAGGTGACGGTCGAGGTACCCCTCGGCCTCGAGCGTGTCGAGGTACCTGGCGTGCACGTTGACCATCGACAGCGATTGCGTTCGCGCGATCATCAACGCGAGGGTCTGCGCGCGATTGTCGTCGAGAACGAGTTGCGCGACATCGTCGGTCATGTCGACGAGCAGCTCGTTGCGCTGCTTCATCGTCAATTCACCCTCACGTACGAGCTGGTCGAGGAGAACTTTGAGGTTCACTTCGTGGTCGCTGCAGTCGACGCCGGCGGAGTTGTCGATCGCGTCGGTGTAGATCAGGCCGCCGTTGAGGGCGTACTCGACCCGGGCCAATTGTGTGAGACCCAAGTTGCCCCCTTCCGCCACGATTCGGGCGCGCAACTGGCGGCCGTCGATGCGCACAGCGTCGTTGGCGCGGTCGCCGACATCGCCGTGACCTTCCGCCGACGACTTGACGTAGGTGCCGACTCCACCGTTCCACAGCAGGTCGACCGGTGCTCGCAGGATCGATGCGATCAGCTCGTCAGGCCGCAGCGCACTGACCGTGGGTGCGATGTCGAGGACCCGACGGAGTTCATCGCTGAGTGGGATCGACTTGGCGAGTCGCGAAAACACGCCACCACCGACAGAGATGAGCGTTTCGTCGTAGTCTGCCCAACTCGATCGCGGCAGCTCGAACAACCGACGACGTTCACGGTGGGCAGTCGCGGGATCGGGATCGGGATCGACGAAGACATGCCGATGGTCGAACGCGGCCACGAGCTTGATGCGCTCGGACAACAGCATCCCGTTGCCGAACACGTCACCCGACATGTCGCCGATCCCGACGACCGTGAGCTCGTCGGCGTCGGCGTCGCGACCGATGACACGCGCGTGGCGACGCACGCTCTCCCAGGCGCCGCGCGCGGTGATACCCATTGCCTTGTGGTCGTAGCCGTGGCTCCCTCCGGACGCGAATGCGTCGCCCAGCCAGAAGTCGTAGTCGTCGGCGATGTCGTTGGCGATGTCGCTGAACGTCGCGGTGCCCTTGTCGGCCGCGACCACCAAGTACGGGTCGGGGCCGTCGTGGATGACGACGTCGGCGGGCGGGACCACCTGGTCGCCGACCACGTTGTCGGTCAGATCGAGGAGCGCACGCACGAAACGGCGATAACGATCGACGCCTTCGGCGCGCACTGCGTCGCGATCCGTCGGGTCGGCCGTCGATCCCTTGACGACGAAGCCGCCCTTCGCGCCGGTCGGCACGATGACCGCATTCTTGACCATCTGCGCCTTCACGAGACCGAGCACCTCGGTCCGGAAGTCTTCCGGTCGATCGCTCCACCGGATCCCGCCGCGCGCGATTCGACCGCCGCGCAGATGGACACCCTCGACATGAGATGAGCACACGAAGATCTCGAACCGCGGCCGTGGGAGTGGCAGGAACGAAATGTCCTCGGCGCGCAACTTGACCGACAATTCGTCGCTGTCGACGAACGCGTTGGTCCGGTCGGTCGCGTCGATCAGGCTGAGAATCGCCCGACAGATTCGGTCGTCGTCGAGCGACGGCACCGCATCGAGCTGTTCGAGCACACGAGCTCGCGCGGCATCGACGAGCAGCGTGCGCGATTCCGGGTCGAGAACGAGTCGAGGATCGAACTTGGCATCGAACACCGCCGCCAGTCCCTGCGCGATCTCGGGATGACGCACGACTGCTGATGCGACGTACGCCGCGCTGAACGGGAATGTTGCTTGGCGCAAGTAGCGGTTGTACGAGCGCAACATCGCGATCTGGCGGCGGTCGAGACCGGCGCCGAGCACGAGCCGGTTGAGCGCGTCGCCTTCGTCGCTGCCCTTCATCAACCCCACGAAGGCTCGCTGAACCTCGGCGTGCTGGTCATCGGAGATCGTCGCGTGTTCCATCTCGACGCCGATGTCGTCGAGATGGATGGTCGCTGCGTCGGCGGCGAAGACGTACGCATGCTCGTCGACCGGTGGGAGGCCGAGGTGTTCGAGGATCGGAACCAGCTCGGCGATCGTCGCCGCCCGGTCGCGCAGGAACACCCGGAATCGCCACTGTCCGTCGGTGGCATCGATCGAGCGACCGAACGACGTTGTCATCTCCGCGTCTCCGGACAACATCGACTCGACCTTGATCAGATCGCCGGCCGCCGCACCTGGGCGGACCCGCGCCACGTAGTCGGCCGGCACCGACGCGCCAACCGCGGCCCACACTCGGTCACCCTCGATCTCGCCGAGCGCGTCGACGAGCGCTTCGCGAGCGCGTTCGTTCCACGTGCGCGAGATCTCGTCGATGCTCAGCGCCAGCGTCGACGGGTCGGACGATGGCGCACCGCGCACGGCCATCGAGATCCGCGCAAGCGAGCTCGTGCCGACGAACGTCTCGATGTCGCGGGTGTCACCCCCGTAGTGATCACCGACGAGCGCGGCGACCTGGACCGGGAGCATGGCGGTGAATCGCGTTCTCGGCACGTAGACCAGCACCGTCGTCCACGGGCCGACGGGCTCGGCGACGTCGAAGACACGAACGATCCGGCGTTCCTGCAGGCCGACGATGTCGTCGACCAACCGTTCGAGTTCGTTGACGCCGAGCTCGAACACGACGTCACGCGGAAGGGTCTCGATCACGTTCCTGACCGCCCGGCCGGTGTGGCTGCCCATCGATCCGGCCACCCGTGCAACCACGTCGTGAGCCCGATCGCCGATGACAGGGATCGCAAACACACTGTGGCGGTACGCGGCGCTCCCGAGCAGGCCGACGAAGCGCACCTCACCGGCGTCGCCTGCACGACGGATGGCGATTGCCGTCATGCGCGATGGGCGGTGGATGTCGGCCACGGAGTCGGTGCGGCCGATCGAGTAGGCAACGTCGCCGTCGAAGGGCGGTGGATCGATGCGTTCGGGATCGAGATGCCCGGTGCGATATTCGCCGAGCAGACTGTCGGGGTCGACGACCAACCCCGACACCGAACGCCGATAGGCCGCCGATCCGAGGAACACGAAGTTCTCGTCGGCCAGCCACGTCAGCAACGGGTGACCCTGCGCGAGGGAGTTCATGCGCGCCTGCATCGCCGCGAAATCCACCACTGCCTGCTGGACGTTCTCGATGGCCTCGCAGACTTCCTGCTCCACGAGCTTGCGGATCTCGGGGCGACATCGGTCGATCTCGATGAGCGTCCACGCCTCCACGGACCCGTCCCGCGCGTCTGCGTCGACGATGATCCGGCGATCGTCGCGCTGAACGTGCAGCATCGGGTGTACCAGCAGGTGGATGCCGAGCCGATGGCGGTCGAGCACCATACGGACCGAATCGACGAGGAATGGCGCATCGTCGGTGACCGACATCAACACCGAGCGTTCGGAGTCCCAGCCATCGAGTTCGAGGTCCGGCGACAGTATCCGCACGAGTGTTTCGCCCGGCTGGCGCACCCGCCCCAGGTGGAGGTGGGCCACCGCAGCGATGTACGCCAGCTCGAGGCGCCGCCCCTCGGCGTCGTCGCTCGGCACGTCGCGGAAGTACTCGCCGATGAACGACACCAGCAGTGCGTCGTTCGGTCGACGCTCGAGCGCCAGCGCCTGCAGTCGGTCGATGATGTGGGCCACGTCGTTGTGAGCACTCATGGGGGTCCAGACTCGGGTCGGAAACGCCTTGTGGTGGCCAACGTAGCCGCCGCCGAACGCAGGCGTGATGAGGGGTGGCCAAGCATTCCGATTGCAGCGCTAGCGTTGGGCGAGATGACACGCGACGAACTCCACGGAGGCCATCGCCCGGTCGCCGGCGGGCTCGCGCGAGCCGCGGTTTTCGGGATGAACGACGGGCTCGTGTCGAACGTGTCGCTGATTCTCGGTTTCGCAGGGTCCGGTGTCGATTCATCCATCGTGCGTCTCGCCGGCATCGCAGGCGCGATCGCGGGTGGCATCTCGATGGCGGCCGGCGAATGGATCAGCATCTCCGCCCAGAACGAACTGGTCGCCCGCGAAGTGGACGTCGAGCGGCGCGAGCTCGCCGGCAACAAGGCCGCCGAGACCGCTGAACTTGCGGCCATGTACGAGTCACACGGCATCTCGTCAGACACCGCGCGAGCAGCGGCAGAAGACGTCATGACGTCTCCGGAGATCGCGCTGCGAGTCCACACGCGAGAAGAGATGGGAATCGATCCCCACGACCTCCCGTCAGCGTTCCGCGCAGCGGCGATCTCACTGGTGTGCTTCCTCTTCGGTGCGTTGCTTCCCGTCATTCCGTGGTTCACCGATGCGAGCGGATTCGCTCCCGCCGCAGTCTCGATGGCGATCGGTGTGGTCGCTGCGGCCCTCGTCGGCGCCGCGATCGGGCGTTTCGCCGAACGGTCGATCCCCAAGTCCATCGTCCGCCAAGTGGCAATCCTGCTGGTTGCGTGCGCCGTCACCTACTCCATCGGCGAACTCGTCGGCGTCAACGTGTGAGGAGCGAGATGTGCAGTTGAACGTGCTGGGAACCGAACTCGAGCCGTGCTCGTACGACCCGATGACCGGCTACTACCGCTCTGGCTGCTGCGAGAACCGTGGCGACGACCCCGGCATGCACACGGTCTGCTGTCGCGTCACCGCCGACTTTCTCGAGTTCTCCCGCGAGCAGGGAAACGACCTGATCACGCCCATGCCGCAGTACGGATTCTCCGGACTGCAACCGGGCGACCAGTGGTGCGTGTGCGCCGACCGCTGGAAGGAAGCGCTCGATGTCGGCCGCGCGTGCAGCGTGATCCTGGAGTCGACGCACATGTCGACGCTCGAATACGTCGACCTCGCCGACCTGCGGGCACACGCGATCTCGACGTCGTGAGACTCCCGTCGAGCGCAGCGCTCGCCCGCTCGACGCTCGTCGCCGCGATGGTGGTCGCCGCGTCGTGCTCGAACGACACGATCACGACGACGGCGTCCGATGGTGCGACAACGACTTCGTCCGCGACATCATCGCCGGACACCACACCGAAGAGCACGACTCCGGTCGCCACGACGCCGACATCCACGACGAGCACGACATCCACGACGAGCACGACTCCCTCCACGACCCCGTCCACGACGACCCCATCCACCACCACCCCCACCTCGACATCCACGATCCCGCCGCCGCCAGGTCCGCTCGATCTGACCCAGGACATCGTCGGGCTGGGATACTCCGTCGAGGGGCGACCGATCGTCGCCGAGCGGTTCGGCAGGCCCGGTGGGCGCCGCGTGCTCGTGATCGGTGCGATCCACGGCGACGAGGACGACGGCATCGCCATCATCGAGGAACTGCGGGCCCGATCGGTCGCCGATGGCGTGGAGCTGTGGCTGGTGGAGTCGATGAACCCCGACGGAGTCGCCGCCGGGAGACGTCAGAACGCAAGGGCCGTCGATCTCAACCGCAACTTCCCGTACAAGTGGGGCCCGATCGGGGTGCCGGGTGACAGCCAGTACGCGGGCGAGGGACCAGCGAGCGAGCCCGAAACCCAGGCGATGATCAACTTCATGCAGCAGCTGCAACCCGACATCACCACGTGGTACCACCAGGACCTGTTCGTGGTGAACCCGGCGCAGGGCCGCGACGGTCGCATTCGCGCCCGCTACGCCGAATTGACAGGCCTGCCGATGGGCGAGATCACTGGCGGTACGTACACCGGCATCGCGGCAACCTGGGCCCGCAACGAGTTCCGTCCCGCCGACGGTGTGGCGTTCATCGTGGAGCTGGGCCCCGCCCTGTCACCCGCCGAGGCCGCGATCCACGCCGACGCCATCCTCACCATCGCCACCGAACCCTGACCCTCCGCCGATTCCCGCCCGAGCCAACGCCCCGACCCCGAAAAATGCGGGAATGAGCCCGCCCAGCGCACACCACAGCACATTTTTCGGGTGTTGGGGGAGGGTGAAGATGCGCTCAGAGGAAGGTGGCGAAGGTGTCGAGGGGTTCGCGATCGGTGGTGAGGGAGTTGATCGGCGCCGTCGGATCGGCGTGACCGATCGCGACACCGCAGAAGATCCGTTGCTCGGGCGGCGCGCCGACGAACTCGCTGACGGCCTGCTCGTACACCGCCCACGCTTCCTGCGGGCACGTGTCGAGACCGGCTTCCTGCGCGAGCAGCATGAACGTCTGCAGGAACATGCCGAGGTCGGACCACTGCGGCGGGCCCATGATGCGGTCGATGAAGCAGAAGATCGCCGAGGGCGCGCCGAAGAAGTCCAGATTCTTCGCGAACTGGCCGAGACGTCCCGCCTTGTCGTCGCGGTCGATGTCGAGCGTCGCGTACATGTCCTCGCCGACCTTGTAACGCGACGATCGGTACGGTTCGTTGAGCGGTGAGGGGTAGATGTCGTACGCCGGAGCCTCGACCGGTCGATCGACGAGGAACGAACGGAACCGCGCCATCGACTCACCGTTGATGACGTAGATGCGCCACGGTTGCACGTTGCCACCCGAGGGGGACCGCGATGCGGTGGTGAGCAACCGAGCGATCGTGTCGTTGCCGACCGGATCGGGCAGGAACGCCCGGACCGCTTTGCGAGCGAGGACGGCATCGGTGACGAACATGTCGGCAGTCTGCTGCGTGACGACCCCCACGTACGCACCCGAGTGCATCCAATCATTGGACGGACTCCGCTCGCTGTGCCAAGGTGTCGGGATGACCAATCCGCCGACCGGGACCGGAACCGTCCTCACACCCGTCGAGCGACGGGCCTCGGTGACACTCGCGGTCGCCTCGCTCGCAGTGTTCGCCGTGTTCCTCGACACCACGGTGCTGTTCGTCGCCTTCCCCGACATCGTCGCCAGCTTCGACACGGTGTCACCGACGCAACTCTCGTGGATACTCAACGGATACACCATCGTGTTCGCCGCGTTGCTCGTGCCGGCAGGACGTTTCGGGGATCGCCTCGGTCACAAGCGGGTGTTCCTCGGCGGCTCGGCTCTGTTCACCGCGGGTTCGCTGGCGTGCGCGCTTGCCCCGACGGCAACGCTGCTCGTCGCCTTCCGGGTCGTGCAAGCCGTTGGAGGAGCGGCCCTGCTCCCCGCATCGCTGGCGGTGGTACTGCGAGCATTTCCGCCCAGCCGGATCCCGTTCGCCGTCGCCATCTGGGGGTCGACCGGCGCCGTGGCAGGAGCTGTGGGCCCGACGCTGGGCGCGCTCCTCGTCGAGTTCGGAGGATGGCGCTGGGTGTTTCTGATCAACATCCCGATCGGTCTCTTCACCGCATTCGTCGGGCGTCGCTACCTCGGCGAGTCGAACGACCCGGACGCCGTCGTTCCGGCGCCACTGGGCATCGTTCTGATCGCCGGCGCGGCCGCGCTCATCTCGCTCGGCATCGTTCAGAGCGACACCTGGGGGTGGACCGATCCGCGCACGGTCGGGTGCCTCGTCGGGGGCTCCATCATCCTGGCGCTGTTCGTCGCCCATCAGCGCCGCACCACGGCGCCTGCCCTCGACATGGCACTGTTCACGATCAGGAACTTTGCTTGGGGCAACACCGCCACCGTGTCGTTCGCGATCGCGTTCACCGCCATGTTCTTCTCGTCGATCCTGTTCCTCACCCAGGTCTGGCAGTACTCGACCCTCAGAGCGGGCCTCGCCGTGGCGCCGGGACCTCTGCTGGTCGCGGTGCTCGCACCATTCCTGGGCACACTCGCCGGGCGGATCGGACAGCGACCGATGGTGATGGTCGGTGGTGTGCTGTTCGCCGCTGGTGGCACGTGGCGACTGGTGATGCTCGGAGCCGAACCCGACTATCTGGTCGACTATCTCCCGTCGATGCTGTTGACCGGCCTCGGAGTCGGTTTGTGCCTGCCGCAACTGTCCAGCGTGGTCGCACAGGCTCTCCCGCCGAACCGCCTGGGTGTCGGCGGCGGTGCCAACCAGGCGATCCGCCAGTTCGGCGGCACTCTTGGCGTGGCCCTCACCATCGCGTTCGTGGCGGCCTCGACCCCTCAGACCGCGCTCGCCAACTTCGACAAGGTGTGGTGGCTGTTGATCATCGGCGGCGTCGCCACGGCTGCGCTGTCGTCCGGGCTGCGCACGAAGCGGGTCGACCTGCGCTCGACGACCGGCGCGGCAGCGCAGCCGGATCCGACCGGAGCGATCACGTGAAACGCACCTCGCTGGCATCGTTCGACTGTTCGATCGCCCAGACGCTCGAGGTCGTCGGTGATCCGTGGACGCTGCTGATCGTGCGGGACGTGTTCTTCGGAGTGCGGCGCTTCGACGACCTGCGGCGGTCACTGGGCATCCCGCGGGCGACACTGTCGAGTCGACTCAGCGCGCTCGTTGCCGACGGCGTTCTGTCGCGTCGCGAGTACGCCGAGCATCCGCCGCGCCACGAGTACGTCCTCACCGACAAGGGGCGATCGCTGAGCCCAGTGTTGATCGCGATGCTCCAGTGGGGCGACGAGTGGTCCGGCGTCGACGACCCACCCGTCACGCTGCTCGACGCCGACACCGGCGAACCGATCCACGCGCAGTTCGTCGACCAGATGTCCGGACGCCTCGTGAGCGAGCTGCGCGTCGAGCGTCGCCACCGCCGACCGATGTAACGCTGGTGTCAGACACCAGCGTTACATGGCACGACGGTGCTCGTCCGCCTCGGGAGGCAAACGGTGCGCTGTCGTAGGGTCGTTCGATGGCAACCATCAGGGAACTCGCCGAGGAGCACTGGCAGGGGCGGGGCGAACTCGTCCACACGCACCATCCGGTGCAGCCGATCCACGACCATCACGACGACGGCACGACGTCGACGGCCAGCGAGGAGATCGACGACGGTCTGCTGACCATGAAATCGATCGCATCGGTGAACGCACTCGACACCGGCGACGGCCTCGTGATGCTCGACACCGGCGGCGCGTTCGACCGTCGGACCGTCCACGAGACGGTGCGGGCATGGCGACCCGCCGTGCCGCTGGCCGCAGCGATCTACTCCCATCACCACATCGACCACGTGATGGGCACTGCACTGTTCGATGCCGAGGCCGCCGACAAGGGCTGGGCGCGCCCCGTTGTGTACGCCCACGAAGAGGTTCCCGCACACTTCCGCCGCTACGAGAAGACAGTGGGATGGAACACGGCCATCAATCGCCGCCAGTTCGCGATCGATGTGCCCGGCTTCTCCTGGCCCAGCCAGTACCGCGACCCCGATGTCACCTATGCGAAGCACCTCACCTTCTCGCGCGGCGATCTGACGTTCGAGCTGCACCACGCACGCGGCGAGACCGATGACGCCACGTGGACGTTCGTGCCCGAACGCAGGATCCTCCACCCTGGCGACCTGTTCATCTGGGCGGTACCGAACGCGGGCAACCCGCAGAAGGTTCAGCGATACCTGTCGGACTGGGCCACGGCGCTGCGCGAGATGACGGCGCTGCGTCCCGAGATCATGCTGTCGGGTCACGGCCTGCCGATTTTCGGTGCCGACCGTGTGGTGGCGGCGCTGACCGACACCGCCGATCTCCTCGACTCGGTCGAATCGCAGACCCTGGCCATCATGAACCAGGGCAAGAACCTCGACACGTGCCTCCACGAGGTCACGATCCCAGCCCATCTCCGTGACAAGCCATACCTTCAAACGGTGTACGACCATCCGCAGTTCTTGATCCGCAATGTCTGGCGCCGTTACGGCGGATGGTACGACGGCGAGCCCGACAACCTGCTGCCCGCGCCGCGCGCCCAGCAGGCAACCGAGTGGATCACACTCGCCGGAGGAGTCGACAGCGTGCTCGCACGCGCCCGCCAACTCCTCGACGACGGCGACGCTCGGCTGGCGTGCCACCTCGTGGAGTACGCCGCGCTCGCCGAGCCGGACAACGCCGACGTCTGGGTGGTGCGCGCCGACGCGTATCGCGCCCACTCGAGCCAGCACACCTCGTCGATGGCACGCAACCTGCTCGGCCACGCCGCGCTGGCGAGCGACCAACATCGCCGCGACCTCGC
>JBGTEH010000419.1:0-1729 GCA_041747915.1 Ilumatobacteraceae bacterium | reverse complement strand
GGAGTGATCTTTCTGTTCACCCTCCTCGTGTTCCCCTTGCGCCTGATCGGCTTCACTTTGTCGGAACTGCCGCGTTCGATCGCCGCATGGAATCGAATCCAGACCGTGTTGAACGAACCGCTGGAGGACGACCCGGCCGATCGGATCGGTGAACCACCTGTCGGGGTCGGAATCAGCCTCGCCAACGTGTCGTTTGCGCACGAGGCCGACGGACCGCCGACCGTCGTCGATGTCGATCTCAGACTCCGGCAGGGCAACGTGACGGCGCTGGTGGGTCCGACCGGGTCGGGAAAGTCGACGATCGCCCAGTTGGCGATCGGGCTCGTCGGCCCGGCGACCGGCGAAGTGTCGTTGCGAAGCGGTGAGCGCTGCATCGTGTTCCAGGAGGCGTTCCTCACGGGCGGCACTGTTCGTGACAACGTGGAACTCGGCGCCGACTTCGCCGACGAGGAGATCTGGCACGCGCTCGATCTGGCCGCGGCGACACGGTTCGTCGAGCGGCTGCCGCACGGCCTCGACACCGTCGTCGGCGAACGCGGGGTCAGCCTCAGCGGTGGACAGCGCCAGCGGCTGGCTCTCGCTCGGGCTCTCGTGCGCAAACCCGCGCTTCTGGTGCTCGACGACACCACCTCGGCGCTGGATCCGGCGACCGAGGCCGTCGTGCTCGAGAACCTGCGCCGCGAACTGGCCGAGTCATCCGTTCTGATGGTGGCGTCACGACCGTCGACGATTGCGCTCGCCGACGACGTCGTGTTCGTGTCCGACGGGCGCGTCGCCGCCCACGGCACGCACGACGATCTGATGAGATCGACGCCCGACTACCGCGAACTGGTCGAGGCCTTCGAGGCCGATCGAGTGGGCGCCGATGTCGAGGGCGATGTCGACGTGGCGGTGGGTGGAACATGAGCATCGTCGACCCGACTCTGGCTGCGAAGGCGGGAACGATGGCCCCGACGAGCCAGGACTCGGCCGTGCGCACCATCGGTCGTGGCCTGCGTACAGCGCCGGTGCTTCGCCAAGGCCTCGGCCTGACGTGGTGTCTCGCCGCCGTGGGTGCGGCCGGCCGCGTCGTGGTGCCGCTGTTGATCCAGCAGGCAATCGACCGCGGTCTCTCCGACGAGGGCGTCGACATGGGCGTCATCGTCCAGATGGCGGCGGCGGCCGCAGTCGCAGTGCTCGTGTCCGGGATCGCGTTTCGCTTCGCCGCGCTGCGCTTGGGTGTGCGCAGCGAACGAGCGTTGCACGACCTGCGCGTGCGTCTGATCGGTCACATCCACCAGCTGAGCCTGGCCGACCACAACGACGAGCGACGTGGCGGCCTCGTGGCGCGCGTCACGAGCGACATCGAGACGCTCGCCCAATTCTTCCAATGGGGAGGTCTCGCATGGCTGGTCGACGGGACCCTGATGGTCATCGTGGCGGCTGTCATGCTGGCGATCAACTGGCAGCTCGCTCTCGTCGCGTTCGTGGTGTCGTTCCCGCTGATCTTCGTGCTTCGCGCCGTGCAGGCGCGCCTGTTGGCGGCATACGACACGGCGCGGCACGGAAACGGTGAGATGCTCGGTGCGGTCGCCGAGGTCGTGTCCGGGGCGCCGACGATCCGCGTGTACGGCGCAGGCAGCAAGATGCTGACCGACGTGTCGCACGCCGTCGAGGTGAAGACGACCGCACAGATCAAGGCGGCGCGATACGGCGCATTTCTGTTCCCGTCCGGCGAGGTCTTCTCGGC
>JBGTEH010000418.1:0-2183 GCA_041747915.1 Ilumatobacteraceae bacterium | reverse complement strand
GGTGAGCCACACGATCTTCGAAGGCACCTCCGAGATCCAGCAGCTGGTCATCTCTCGGGCGATATCAGGCCTGCGGATCGAGTGATTCTGTCGCTCGGCGCTCTGCCATCGAGTTGACGAACACTGTGGATCGATCAGAGTCTCGACACGCGGGGCACCGTCGTCAGCGCGTGACCAGCAGAGTCGGGTGGGCTCGATCAAGCAGGACAAGATCGCTTCTATTGCATGGCGATCTGGGCGTTCACCTCGACCGTCGGATTGCGGAACGCACGACCCGCAGCCTCGATGGTCACCGTGCCGAGGAGGCCAGGCGTGAATGCGAACGGGGCCTCGTATGCGGCGGTCACGGACCGCCCGCGCTGGTGGCCGACGCTGAACCCAGCGACGCCGAAGGTGATCGGTACCGTTTCGTCGAGGTGACCTGTCGCCACGAGTTCGTCGTCGTAGCGCAGGCTGATCGTTCCTCGGTGCATGCCGTCGGGCTCGAACGAGCACGAGACCGTGACGTCGGAGGCGGGCAGCGTTCGCGTCGCGAAAACGGTGGTCAGCTTGGTGCCCACGTAGTTGTGCACGTAATGGAGAGTCTGGTCGTTCACGTAGAGGGCGTAGCCGCAGGCGGAGCTGCCGTGCGCTGCGATCACGCCGGACGCGTCCGCGCCGTTGTTGTCGATCGGCGCCGAGATGGTCCAGGCCCGGTTGCGCAGGTTGGGAGCCACCGTCTCGGGCAGCGTGCCGATGCCGGGCCGGAATTGGTACCGGTCGCGCCGGTACCGCTGATCGCTGTGTCGCCCGGGTTGGTTGGTGATCGGCAGCACCTGGTTGGTCTCGGCTTCCTTCCACCACAGCGCCTGGAGTTCTGCGAGCTTGTCGGGGCGGGCGTCGGCGAGGTCGTTGCTCTCCGAGAAGTCCTCGGCCAGGTGGTACAGCTCCCAGTCGTCCTCATCGAAGGGCCGCTTCGGGTCGGTGCCGTCGTACGCGGACATTGCCAGGGGGTGATACGCCACCGCCTTCCAACCGTCGTGGTAGAGCGCTCGCGAGCCGAACATCTCGTAGTACTGCGTGATGTGACGACTCGGCGCCGTCGTGTCGTCGAGGGTGTGGGCGAAGCTGACGCCATGAAAGGGTTGCTGGGCGACGCCGGCAATCTCTGCGGGCGGATCGATGCCGATCACGTCGAGGAGCGTCGGGGTCAGGTCGACTGCGTGCACGTACTGGCCCCTCGTCTCAGCGGTGTGGCGCAGATGGGCCGGCCAGGCGATGAGCAGCGGGTCGGCGACGCCACCCTCGTGCGTCTCGCGCTTCCATCGCTTGAACGGCGTGTTGCCCGCCCAGGCCCAGCCCCACGGATAGTGATTGTGCGCGTCGGGACCGCCGAGTTCGTCGATGCGGCGCAGGTTCTCGTCGAAGTTCTCCGGGACGCCGTTGAAGAAGTAGAGCTCGTTGAACGATCCGCGTGGGCCGCCCTCGGCGCTTGCGCCGTTGTCGCTCATGATCACGACGATCGTGTTGTCGAGTTCGCCGAGCGCGTCGAGGTGATCGAGCACGCGACCGACCTGGGCGTCGGTGTGTTCGAGGAAACCGGCGTACACCTCCATCATCCGCGCATAGAGTCGCTGCTCGTCGGACGACAGTGAATCCCACGCCGCAACCCATGCTGGGCGCTCGGTGTTCGTGGTGCCGGCGGGGAGGAGACCCGACGCGGTCTGCCGCTCGAACACCTCGTCTCGCCAGCGGTCCCAGCCCTGGTCGAACTTGCCGCGGTAGCGCTCGATGTACTCGGCGGGCGCTTGGTGGGGAGCGTGGCAGGCGCCGGGGGCGAACCACATGAAGAACGGCTTGTCGGGTGCCGCAGCGCGAAGGTCGTCGACGTAGGCGATCGCGTGGTCGGCGAGGTCTTCGGTGAGGTGATAACCGTCCTCGGGTGTCCGTGGGGGATCGACCTGGTGATTGTCCGCGATGAGGTCGGGGAAGTACTGGTCGGTCTCGCCGGCGAGGAACCCGTAGAAGCGCTGGAATCCTCGGCCGAGCGGCCAACGCTCGCGTGGACCGCCCATCACGGTGTCGCCGGCGGGGGCGAGGTGCCATTTGCCGAGACAGAACGTCGCGTATCCGTTGCGCACGAGGATCTCGGAGATCATCCCGTTCGACATCGGCATCGTGGCGTCGTAGCCGGGGTAGCCCGA
>JBGTEH010000417.1:0-3765 GCA_041747915.1 Ilumatobacteraceae bacterium | reverse complement strand
CCGAGGCGGCAGTCCGATGTTGTCCAGAACTCGGGACCGCCCGATAGAGCGCTGGCACAATCCCGCATTGCGTCGACGCGGACCACTCGGGTTCTACCCATCCCGAGCGCCCCATGATCCCGTCGACGATCTGCGGGTTGGCGGGAGTTTGGGCTGTGCCTGCACGGCAGCGCCGCCCGATCCTGCGGGGTTGGATCTCGGACTGTCAGATCTCTGGCTCACGGCGTGAGGCGATGCAAGTCGCGCGGAAAGAGTGTGACTTCGCGGACGTTGGTGGCATGGGTGAGTCGAGCGATCCATCGTTCGAGTCCGATCGCGAATCCGCCGTGTGGTGGCATGCCGTGGCGGAACGCTTCGAGGTATCCCTTGAACGGTGTGAGGTCCTGGCCGTGGAGGGCAGCCCACGGAACAGCAGGTCGAAACTCTTCGACGCTCGGGGCCGGAGCGGGTCCGGGTGTGTGTAGCAGGGCCGTTTGATCATCGGGTAGCCAACGACGAATACGAACTCCGAGCCATGCTCTCGCGGAGCCCACTCGCTTAGCCAGCGTTCGTGTGCCGGTGCGAGGTCGGGCTCGCCAACGACCGATTCGCCGGTGTCGGCTTCGATCATGTGTTGAGCTTCGAGGAAGTCGATCGCCGGGACCTCCGTGGGGACGTCCGGCAACTGGAGCGACAGCAGCCCGAGTGATGCGCCGGCGCGTTCGGCGATGCTCGCTGTCATGCCGGCGAGCACGTCACGCAGTGTTGCCATGACGTCGGTGTGGTCGCCGATGAAGCCCATCTCGGCGTCGAGTGACAGGTACTGGGCCAGGTGCCGGGCGGTGTCGTGGGGTTCGGCTCGGAATACCGGACCGACCTCGTAGACGCGTTCGAAGACGCCGACCATGATCTGTTTGTAGAACTGTGGGCTCTGCGCCAGATAGGCCCGATCGCCGAACCAGTCGATCGGGAACACGTTCGCTCCGCTCTCCGTCGGCGAAGCCACGACCTTGGGGGTGTGGATCTCAGTGAATCCCGACGCATCGAGCGTGGTGCGGAAACCGCCAACCGACGCCGCTGCCAACGCTGCCACGGCGCGCCGTCGCGGGTGGCGCAACGCCACCGCTGCGTGGTCGAGCAACGTCGGGAGTTGCGCGGACAACTCCGGGCGTCGCAACTCGAAAGGCAGCAGTTCAGTCGGCGACGACAGGACTGTCACCTCGGGATCGACGATCTCGACACCCGATGGTGCCTGATCCGAGACGATCACTTGCCCGTCGCTCGAAGGTCCGTTCGACATGATCCACGACGACGCATGGTTCGCCAAGACACCCGACCATCTGGAAGCGATGCTGGCTCTGTTGCGGCCCGGCGGGCTCTTGACGATGGCGAACTGGTTCCTCCTGGTCGACGCGATCACGGGCGAGCCCCGCAACGACTGGAACTCCTTCGCCGGGCCGACGTGGGCGAAAGACACCTTCGAGTACGCCTACCTCGTGGCTGCCCGGCCCGATCTGCACGTGACGTGGGTGACCACCCCGCCGATCGCGTTCGCCACCACCTAGCAATCGTTGGACGCAGCAACCCAGGATGGATGGCGTCCCGAGGCGGTCGATGTCGACCGACTGACGTCGTGATCACGCTGCAGTCGCCCAACCGGCGGTCGGCGATGTCGGAATCCTGCCGTCGTAGTGTGCCGTTGATGCCCGATGCGATCTTCGCTGATCCGCGTCTTGCAGCGATCTATGACGACATCGATGGCGATCGCAGCGACCTCGATCACTACGAGTTCATCGTCGATGAGTTCGGCGCTCGCCGCGTCCTCGACGTCGGTTGCGGCAACGGAACGTTCGCTTGTCGGCTTGCGGCGCGAGGGCTGACCGTCATCGCAGTGGACCCCGCATCAGCGTCGCTCGACGTCGCTCGCGCCAAGCCGGGCGCGCAGCGGGTCACTTGGCGGCTCGGCGATGCGACGACGCTCCCGCCGACTGCTGTCGATGCGGTCACGATGACCGCCAACGTCGCACAGGTCTTCGTTCACGATCAGGATTGGTCGGCCACCTTGGGCGGAGTCCGCAGCGTCCTCCGGCACGGTGGCCACTTCGTGTTCGAAACGCGCGATCCAGCTTTCCGAGGCTGGGAGGAGTGGACTCGTGAACAGTCCTTCTGCGTCACAGAGACGGTTGCCGGTCGTGTCGAGCACTGGGTGGAGCTCACCGAGGTGGCGCTGCCACTCGTGTCGTTTCGTCACACGTTCCGGTTCCTCGACAGCGGAGACGTCGTCACATCGCACTCGACACTGCGATTCCGCGATCGAGACGAGATCACCGCGTCACTCAACCTGAGTGGATTCACGATCGACGAGATCCGCGACGCACCCGACCGGCCAGGCCGCGAGTTCGTCGTCATCGCCCACCCCACCCATGAGTAGGGGCCGCAGTGCCGGCGTTAGTGGCGGGTCTCGATTGGATGCCGCTGCTCAGACCGCGCGAACCTCGGCGAGCTGCTTGATCGCGTGTTCGTCGTCCCAGCAGACGGCGGCTTCCCATGCTGCTGACGCTTGCGCGGCGATGTCGAGCGCGTCGTCGTGGAGACCGGCGGCGTTGTGGGGCAGCACCAAGTCGAGATCGGCGACGTCGACGTGCGACTCGTCCCAGTCGATAATCGCGACCCGATCAGCGGTCACAAGAATGTTGCCGCGTTCGGGTCGCCGTGGACGACGCACGTCGGACGTCCGGTGAGCCGGGACCACGCTGCTCGACATCGAACAACTCCCTCTGCCGGCATCGCGTCGAGGTCGATCTTCGTCCCGGTTTCGGCGTGGAGGAGATCGGTCGATGACCGCCAGCCCGGGCGCTGAGGCCAGCCCTGCGTCAACCGATGCAACTGGCCGAGCGTGTCCGCCACGCGACGCCAGTCAGCTTCCGTCTTCGGCGGTCCACCCTCCACATAGGTCATCACCACCAAACCCTCGACGAAGTGCCGGCCGTCCGTCGTGGGGATCGGCACCGGCACGGTCAGACCCTCGCGGTCGAGGAATTGGAGAAGCGCGGTCTCCCACGCCAGATCAACGTCGCTGCGCCTGCCAAGACGAGCCACCGCGAGCTGCCCGTTGACGCGCACGCTCCACACCTCGTTGACGCCAACTCCACCAGTGAGCGGTTCGATACGCGCGACGTCGTCACCCCACTGCTCGAGGGTCTCCCATCCCATCAGCCACATCTTCGCGGACTTCGGACATCACCTCGTGCGCCACCCACACTCGTGAAGCGCGACGCGTCTCAAAGGCGGAACCATCACATCGCCCGGCTTCGAAATGCCCGCTTGGTCGGAGATGCCCGATAATGCGTCGCGTAATCACGAGATCAACGCGTCTGACGCCACTCGGGTACGGCCCCACTGCTGTGCCCGGTAATCACGAACCCTGTTGGCATCCGCCCTTTTTCCGCCCTCGGATCTCCAGATCTTGTCGCCACCATCGCTGAGATGCGGTGATCCGAGCACCGCCTCGGTGCTTGGGGGCTGGACACCCCCGTCCGTCTCCGCTGCAAAATCCCTGGTCACCGAGGTTCCCGGATCCAGCTGGGGGTTTCTGCCGCCCTACCACTTGGTGTAAAGCGCTGGTAGATGCCCATTTTCGGGCGCGGTGGAGCTGGGGGGAATCGAACCCCCGTCCATCAGCCGGTGAACGAACTTGCTACGACCATTCCCGATGTTGCCACTGACGCTGTGACACCGACGGGTCGGCTGTCCGCTCGAGGCGGACCACGCGCCGTCTTTCCGACA
>JBGTEH010000416.1:0-5098 GCA_041747915.1 Ilumatobacteraceae bacterium | reverse complement strand
CGCTCCATGTCGGCAACCTAACCAGACCGATGCTCGAGCGCCCGTTCAGGCGAGGACGAATCGCAGAACGGTGCCGGGCGGCGACTGGGCGACGATCGCGAGATCGTCTGGTTCGACGACGGCCACCACGGGGTATCCGCCCGTCGTCGGATGATTGGCGAGCATGATGATCGGCTGGCCCGACGGTGTGATCTGGACCGCACCCGCAACCAGACCCTCGCTGGGCGTTCGATGGTCGCCCACTGCCACGAAGTCGCCGACCGGCAGCCGTACGCCGACGCGGCTGACCGCGCCGGTCACCGTCCAACTCCGCCCGACGAGTGTTGCCAAGGCGTCGACGAAGCGGTCGGCGCGAGGGCCTGGCCACAATCGTGCGATGGGGTCACGCCGTCGGGGAGGGGCATGGTCGGCAACGAGTTCGGTCGCTGGATCTGACCCGATGCCGAGTTCTGCTCCGGCCTCGATCCGTGCGGGACCGACGCCGGCGAGCGTGTCGTGGCTGCGTGATCCCAGCACGGGGTCGACATCGATTCCCCCGCGCACCGCCAGATACGACCACATTCGCCCTTCAGGACTGTCGACGCGGAGTTCCTCGCCGCCCCCGAGTGTGTAGCGGTCACCGTCGACGGCGACCACGACGGGATGGATCGCCCGCACGACCAGGCCGCCACGAGTCTCGAACGACGCTGCGTCGGCATGGTTTCCGACGAGGCGGTTGGCGAGGTCGTGCGTCTCGCGGTCGACAGCCCCGGCGCGAGGAACGCCCAGGTCCGCTCGACCGACACGCCCGTGATCCTGCAGGGTGGTCGAATGGCCGGTTTCGATCACCCGAAGCGTCGCCGGCATCATCGAGCCGCTCTGAGGAACTGGACCCTTCGCCCCGGCCAGAGGGCGGCGGGCGACTCGGCATTTGTGTCCCACAGCCGAGCGTCGGTGTGCCCAATGAGATGCCAGCCCCCTGGCGACGGGCTCGGATACACCGCGCTGTATCCCGCTGCGATCGCGACGGCACCCTCCGGGACTCGGGTGCGCGGGGTCGCCCGGCGCGGAAGATGCAGCGACGAGTCGAGGCCGGTGAGGTAGCCGAATCCCGGGCTGAACCCGCAGAACGCCACCCGATACTCGCCGCTGTGATGTCGTCGGATGACGTCCTCGACACTCGACCCCAGTGATCCGGCGACCTCTTCGAGATCGTCGCCGTCGTACACGACTTCGATCGTCAGCCGATCGCCGGCGTCGCTGGAGGTGACCGTCGGTTCGACGCCATCGAGTCGTTCGCCGACCGTCGCCGCGGATTCACGACGACAGATAACCACCACCGTCGACTCCGCTGGGATCACCTCGTGTACACCGTCGAGCCCGGCGTGACGGATGGCGAGCGCCAGGCCGGCGGGATCGGCGACGTCGTCGAGGATCCACGCCGACGGGCCGTACGCGAGGCGTTGCACGGGCGCTCAGTGCACACGAGCGTGCGGGAAGATCTGCAACAGGTCGGGCAGCTCCATGATGTGGCTGTCGGCGTCGTGGAACGCCCGATGGGCCGCGGCGTAGGTCATGGGTCCTCGATCGTGATCGCTGTTGTCAGTCGGTGAAACGGTAGACGCCCACGCCCGCGGCGTCGAGTGCGGAGCGCACCGCACGGGCCAGATCGACCGCGCCCGGAGTGTCGCCGTGCACGCACACCGACCGGGCACTGACCCGCACGACGCTGCCATCGACGGCGACCACCTCGTTGTCGACGGCGATCTGTAGGGCTCGTCGCGCGACCTCATCGGGATCGGTCAGCACGCTGTCGGGCAGTCGCCTCGACACGAGTCCGCCATCGGGTCGGTAGGCGCGATCGGCGAAGGCTTCGGCCACCGCATCGAGGCCGCCACGATCGGCCGCGCGGAGCAGTTCGGAGTCCGGGAGACCGAGGATGGCCAACGACGAGTCGTATTCGGCGGCCGCCTCGACGACGGCAGACGCGGTGGCCGGGTTGATCGCGGCGTCGTGATACAGCGCTCCGTGAGGTTTCACGTAGGCGATCTCCGACCCCGCAACCTGAGCGAACGCATCGAGTGCGCCGAGTTGATACAGCACGGCATCGCGCAGTTCGCTCGGATCCATGTCGAGGTGGCGTCGACCGAATCCGAGGAGATCGGGATACGAGACCTGGGCTCCGATGGCAACATCGCACTCGACGGCTCGTCGACAGGTCGCGCGCAGCACGGACGGGTCACCGGCGTGGAACCCGCATGCCACGTTGGCGCTCGTGACGATCTCCAACATCGCGTGGTCGTCGCCGAGCTGCCACACGCCGTACGACTCGCCCAAGTCGCTGTTGACATCGATCGCCACCACCCCGCCACCCTACGTCACCCCCTCGACCCATTCGTTCGTGGTGCACTTCGGGTGGGCCGGGTCACCCAACTCGCGCCACAAACGGATTTTCCGCCGGACTCCGCCTGGTCACCCCGTCAACCAATCCCATTCGTTCGTGGTGCACTTCGGGTGGGCCGGGTCACCCAACTCGCGCCACGAACGGATCGGGGCGCAACGGGTCGGTCAGGTGAGGTCGGCGGTGGTCAGGCGATGGAAGCAGCGGCGGCCATTGGTGCGCGCGAGGTCGGCGACTTCGAGATCGTCGACGGGGACGTCGCGGTCGGGTCCACCGAGGGCCTTCATGCCGACGGCGATCGCGGCGGCGCGGTCGAGGCCGTCGGTCCACGTCGCGGTGAGACGGTCGATGATGGCCTCGGCGTCGCCGCCGATCGCGGCGTAGTCACGCTGGTCGACCACGGTGCCGTCGTAGAGAATGTGGAACATCTGGTCACCAGCAGGCAGCAGGCCGACCTCGGCGACGAGGATCTCGACCTCCATCGGCTTCATCTCGTGGGTGAAGATCGTGCCCAGCATCTGGGCGTAACTGTTGGCCAGGCTGCGGGCGTCGACATCGTCGCGCGAGTACTGATAGCCCTTGAGGTCGGCTGCTCGCACACCGGCCACACGGAGTTGGTCGAACTCGTTGTACTTGCCCACCCCCGCGAATGCGATGCGGTCGTAGATCTCACTGATCTTGCGCAGCGTCTCGGAGGCGTTCTCCGCCACGATCACGATGCCGTCGAGATGCCGGACCGCAACCAGCGCACGACCGCGGGCGATTCCCTTGCGCGCGTAGTCGGCGCGATCCTTCATCATCTGTTCAGGAGCGACGTAGAAGGGCATGCTCATCGCGAACGCACCTCCGCCACGATTGCCTCGTACCGCGCCGCCAAGTCGTCGTCGGCCAGCCGATTCCAGCCGTCGGCATCGATCGTCGCCACCACGGGATAGATCCCGCGCAGCACGTCGGGGCCGCCGGTCGCCGAATCGGCATCCGCCGCTTCCCACAACGATCGCGCCGCAAGATCGACGGCCTCGTCGCGAGTCATGTTCTCACGGAAGCCGACCTTGATGACTGTTCCGGCATGCAGGCTGCCCGATCCGGTCGCCACGAAATCACGCTCTTCGTAGCGGCCACCGGTGGCGTCGTAGTCCCACAGACGACCACATTCTCGACGCAGGTCGTATCCACCGAAGATCGGAACCACGACCATGCCCATCATCGCCGCCTGCAGGTTTGCGCGCACCATCATCGAGAGTTGGTTGGCTTTGCCCTCGAGGCTGATCGACGACCCCTCGACCTTCTCGTAGTGTTCCAACTGCAGTTGGAAGAGGCGCACCATTTCCATCGCTGGTCCGGCGGCGCCGGCGATCGCAACGCCACTGTGGCGATCGGCTTGCACCACCTTTTCCATCGTGCGGTGCGAGATCAGGTTGCCGGAGGTTGCGCGTCGGTCACCGGCCATCACCACCCCGTCGGCGTACGTCAGAGCGACACACGTGGTGGCGTGGGGAACGGACATCTCGCGCATGGCATCCGACGAGATCCCGATCGGGGCCACTGCGGACAGACCCACTCGTTTGAGGAGTTCCGGGAAGCTCGACCCCGGGTCATCACCCGTGGTGAACAACGGCATCGTCACGGATCACTGACCGCCTTTTTGAACATAGGACTTCACGAAGTCCTCGGCATTGGTCTCCAGAACCTCGTCGATCTCGTCGAGCAGATCGTCGAGCTCAGCCTTGAGCTTCTCGCCCGTCTCGGTGCTCGCCGGCGCCACCTCGGCCGACGGTGCGGCCTCACGGCTCGTGGTGCTCTTCGCCTTCTGGGTGCGTTCTGCCATCAGTGCTTCCCTTCGTCGTGTCGGTCGTCGTGTCGGTCGTGTCGTCGCGTGCGGATGTGGTTCATTGGCCGAGTCGGTCGAGGAGTTCCCGCGCCGTCTCGCTCTCGTCGATCAAGGTACCAACGTGTTCGGCGGTGCCGCGCAATGGTTCCATCATCGGCACCCGGCGCAGCGGATCGCGACCGATGTCGAACACGAGCGAGTCCCAGTTCGCCGCCACGACCTCGTCGGGGAACTTCGTCAGACAGCGTCCACGGAAATAGGCCCGAGTGGTGGTGGGTGGCTCGGTCACCGCCGCGGCCACCTCAGCGGTCGACACCATCGTGTCGAGGCCGGCACGCAGCGCGAGGCATCGGTCGGCCCGTAGGTCGTGGTACTGCAGATCGATCGCCTTCAACCTCGGCGAGCCGGCTTCGATGCCGTGACGCGCCGCGTAGCCATCGACGAGTCGCTGCTTGGCGACCCAGTCGACCTGGCTCGCCACGCTCACGGGGTCCGATTCGAGCCCGGCGAGCAGCGCTTCCCACCGATCGAGAACATCGAGAGCGACATCGTCGCCGACGCAGGCGAGCCCGTGCGACTGTTCGTACTTCCGTGCGCGTTCGAGAAGGCCCCACTGCACCTCCAGCGCGGTCGCACGGGATCCGTTGCGCAACATGATCGTCTGGCGGAGCGTCGGGTCGTGGCTCACTTGGCGAATCGCCGCGACCGGATTTCCGAGCAGCCAGTCGTCGCCGAGTGCGTCGTCCTCGATCATCGCCAACACGACCGCCGTGGTGGCCACCTTCATGTACGTGGCGACCTCACTCATGTTCGCATCGCCGACGATCACGTGGAGGCGCCGATACTTCTGCGCATCGGCGTGCGGCTCGTCGCGAGTGTTGACGATC
>JBGTEH010000415.1:0-7955 GCA_041747915.1 Ilumatobacteraceae bacterium | reverse complement strand
CGTACTCGAGGACCCCGAGTGCCACCGCCGCGGTGGCCACGGTCGGCAGGTGGCGGAGGCGTCCGATGACGAGGGCGGCCAGCGCCTGCACCAGCGCGGTCAGGCTGAGTGCGGCGCCGAGTGGTACGCCGAGAATGCCGGCGCGCAGGAACAGCGCGAGGAACGACAGACCGGCGGCGATCGCCCACACCAGAGTCGACAGCCAGGCGACGGGGATTCCGAGCATCAGGGCTCGCTCGCTGCGTTCGGCCGAACCGCGGATTGCGGTGCCCAGCCGGGTCGATCCGAGGAACACGGCGACGGCGATCATCGCCAGCGGAGCGACGATCAGAGCGATGAGGTCGTTCGCCGAGAGGATGAACGAACCAACGGTGAGCTTCCAGTCGAACGGCGCAGGGATGCGCTGCGAGGCGGCGCTGCGATCCCACATCCGCGGGACCAGCAACGCAAATGCGGCGAGCAGTTGGGTGATGCCGATCGTCGCCACCGTGAGTACGAGCCGTGATGCCTTGGCGAAGCGGCGCACGATCGCCAGCTCGACGATCGCGCCGAGCGCCACGGCGGCGGCGAGGCCGACACCGAAGCCGAGCAGATAGGGCAGCCCGGAGAACACGATGAGGCCCACAGCGAGCGAGGTCGGCACGAAGCCGAGGTCGGCCTGGGCGAAGTTGATGACCCGGTTGGCCCGATAGACCAGCGCCATGCCCATCGCGAGGAGTGCGATGAGCAGACCGAGGACGACCCCTCGAATCCATGCGCCGGCGGGCATGCCGAAGAACACGAGTTGCACGGCCACGATTCCGAGCGCCGGCGTGAATTGACCCGCCGTCCGCCTGAAGTCCGAGGCTCCCCAGCCACTGATGGACAACCCCATGTCCCAGCGCAAGCTAGTCCGACCCGGCCACCCGGACACGGATCGGACAAGAATCGGAGGGGCGGCCGGCCCTCCGAACCGGTCGTCAGGCGCGGGTCGGTTTGGGTGGTGTCTGACGCGGAGGGGTTGTTTTGGCCGGGGTCAGCTTCGCCGGGGTGAGCTTGACGGGTGGACGATCGGGCGTCCGGACGGCAACGGTGATGGGCATGGCCGCAACCTACGACCGTCATGTTCCAGCGTTGTTTCGCCCCGATGAACCGCTCGGATCTGGCACACATCTGGTCAGATCTGACTAGACTTTCATCGTGATCGTCAGCACGTACGAGGCCAAGGCACACCTGTCGAAGCTGATCGCTCAGGTCGAGGCGACCGGTGAGGAGATCGTCATCAGGCGCCACAATCTGCCCGTCGCGAAGCTCGTGCCCTTCCGACCAGTGGTCGAACCACGTCGGCTCGGTGGATGGGAGGGCCAAGTCGTCATCCACTCCGACTTCGACGAACTCCCGCCGGACCTTGCCGCAGCCTTCGTCGGCGACGATGCGCCCAACGACCGCTCGTGAGGCAGTTGTTGCTCGACACCCACACGGCGCTGTGGGCGCTGTCCGCGCCCGACCGACTCGATCCGATCGTTCGTGACGCGATCGCCAATCCGCGCAATGTGGTGGCGGTGTCGGCGGTCTCGGTGTGGGAGGTCGAGATCAAGCGAGCGCTCGGCAAGCTCATCGCACCGGTCGGCTTCGGCACGACATGCATCGACAGGGGCTTCGACGAATTGCCGATCTCGTTCGAGCATGCCGAGGCCGTTGGCGGGTTGCCACTCCATCACACTGATCCATTCGATCGGATGCTCGTCGCGCAGGCGATCGCCGAAGGCATGGAACTGGTCAGTGATGACCGGGTCCTCGCTCTCTACGACATCCGGCTGGTGCCGGCCACCTGAGTCAGGCGGGCAGGGCGGAGTCGTCGACCCAGCTGCCGTGGAAACCGAACGGCACGCGCTGGGGCAGATGGACCTTGGCGACCGGCTCGCTGCCCGGCGCTGACGCGTCGAGGATCACGAGGTCCGACGAGTCGGTCGTCGCGTCGTACACGAACCCTATCGCCCAGCCCTCGTCTTCGCCGGCCGCGTCGTCGTCCTGAACGAACACGAACTCACCGGGGAAGGCTCGGGGCCCGAGGTCGTAGGCGGTCTGAGAACCCGTCGAGAGATCCCATTTGACGACGACGCCGGCATCGAGAAGCGTTCCGAGACCGTCACGAGGTGCGACGCCCCAGCCGTAGCGGTGCGGCAGGCCCACCACGCGGTCGTCGACGCGCGGGAAGCCGTGCGACACCTCGTCGAGCTGTTGCTCGCTGACGACGCCGGACTTCATGTCGAATGTCCAGCGGTGCAGGAACGACGGTGTGCCCTGCTCCATCGAACCCCGCCACATCGATTCGTGGCGACCAACGTCGCACACGACGGTGTTGCCGTCGACGTACGCGTTCAAGGGATGGAACACGTAGCAAGGGTCGACCTCGAACCAGCGGATGTCGGCGTTGGTGCCCTTGCGCGACACGATGCCGATGCGGGCGCCGTAGTTGTCGTCCCACCCGAGCGGAGCCTCGGGGTTCGAGAGGTTGAACACCACCGGCAGGTCCATGAAGATGGCGTGATCGCGGGTGATCATGAAGTCGTGCATCATCGTGCCTTGCGGTACCTCGATGGGCGCCGAGTGCACGAGAGCGCCGCTGGCGTCGAGGACGTGATACGTGAGGAACGGTGGCAGTGGCGAGTAGCCGAAGAAATGCAGCTCGCCGGTCTCGGGGCACAGCTTCGGGTGAGCGGTGAAGGCCGTCGTGAGCTTGCCGCCGAAGTCGTCGTAGCCGAGCGTGTCGAGTTCAGGGCTCAACTCGTACGGAAGGTGGCCCTCCTCGAGCGCCCAGATCCGTCCGGCGTGCGCGAGCACATGCGTGTTCGCGGCGCTGGCGGTGGGGTCGAACATGGCGACTGGGTCGGTCGCTTCGAGCCCATTCGCGAGCTTGGTGGTCTGCACGTAGCGGTTCCGGTACCACGAGGCGCTTCCGGCTTCGAGGCGGACGCCGTGCACCATCCCGTCACCGAAGAACCAGTGCCCGGCCGTGCCCGATTTCGGGTTGGATCCGTTGCGCAGGTAGCGACCGTTCAACGACGGGGGGATCGAGCCGGTCACTCGAAGGTTCGTGTCGGTGATCTCGTCGGCGACCGGCGCATAGTTCCCCTTGAGAAACCAGGCCAGATCGTCGGAATCAGTACGGAGGTCGGTGTCGAGATCGGTCATCGAGCGAGTCTTGCAGACGGCCGATGATGGTTGCGGTGCTGGACGACGGTCCCGTCGGACCCCGTTCAGACCGCTGCGTCGTACCCGAAGTCGACGCCCACGTCGAGGTCGTCGACCGCGCTGAACGTGCGGTGGACGAGGGCGTCGAACAGAGCGACGCCTCGTTCGTTGGCCGGGTTGATCGTGAGCAGGCTGGCGCCGAACGATGCGGCGTAGAACAGCAGACCTTCGCGGTAGCCCTGCCACACCAGCGGTACGGTCACGGCGTCGCTCGGCACGCCGAGGCGGTGGAGTTCGGCCACGTATCGCTCGATGAGTGAGCGGTCGTGAGTGCGCCGAAGATCCGACGTGAGGTTGTTGGCGCAGAAGTACACGACGTCGGTCTGCCCGGGGGCCCGCATTGCCATCTGCCAGTCGATGACGGCGACCGAGCCGTCGTCGAGGAAGAAGAGATTGTCGAGGCGGAAGTCGCCGTGCACCAGAGTGGTCGGGGTGGCGATGTGGCGTTGGATCCACTCGGGGATGTCGCTGACGAATCGCTCGCACCAGCGTAGGCACCGCTCGGGGAGGGAGGCGCCGTACCGTTCGAGGAACGTCGGCCAGCCGAGTTCGAACATCGGACCCATCGCCAAGATCTGCGGGTCGTCGATCCCCGGCATCCACGCGAGTTCCTTCAGGCGGGGGTCTTCGAACCATGCCGCGTGGAGTTGGGCGAGGGTGTCGATGGCGCGCTCGGCCTGCTCGATCGTGGCGCCCTTCACGTGGTCGCCGGGCACCGCCGGGGCGAGATCCTCGAGCACCAGGCACGGTGGGTCCTCGATGTTGACGAGCGCTCTGGGTACACGGATCGCCATCGACGATGCGAGTTCGTCGTAGAAGTGGAATTCGCGCTCCCAGACCCGCGACATCTGGCCGATCATCTGACCGCCCGGGTCGGCGGTGGGCAGCTTCACGATCACCGCCGCCGGAGCGTTCGGGTCTGGCGAGTCGATCGTGACCCGGGCGAGTTGTCCCATGAAGCCCTCGCCAGCGGCGATCGGCCGCACGTCGATCGAGTCGATCCCGACATCGAGTTCGGCCGACAACCAGTCGGCGGTGACCTCATCGAGCGAGCGTGGTGTCGTCCCCATTCGGCCGAACGTAAATCACCCGCTCTCGCGGATTCGCAGCGGACGTCACGCCCGACGTCGTGTGCGCCCGGGCGCTCTGGGGACACCTCAACGCACACACCGTCGAGCGCCCGCGAGGACCGTCCAAGTTTCTTGGAGAATCCTCCGGGAGCCCCGGCTAACCCTGTGACACCCGAGGCGTACTGTTCGATGTATGGATTCCGTCGCTGTTGCCGAGCGTGTGAACCGCATCGTTGCGGTCCGCGACGACGCCTGCGCCGATGATGATCTGATCGAAGCCGGCCTGGTCGCGGTGCGCGAGGTGCAGGCGTGGGCCGACGCGCAACACGCCGTCCTCGTGGCGAAATTGTCGTCGGACGGTTTCGCCGAAGGCCGGGTCGCGAAGGCATCGAAGGCGTCGTTGTCGGTCGCCGTGAAGACGACGAAGCGGTCCAAGACGTTGGGTGCGACACCGAAGCTCGCCGGTGCGTTGGGTGACGGAGCGACAACCGCCGCTCATATCGATGTGGTCACCCGTGCGGCTGATCAGTTGCCGGTCGATCGGCGCGCTGAGTTGATGGCGCATGCCGATGATCTGGTGGCAGTCGCAGCCGAGGCGACGGTGGAGCAGTTCTCGAGGCGGGTGTCGTTGGAAGTGAAACGGTTGCAGGCCGATGACGGTACGGACCGACTGACTCGGCAACGCTCGAATGTGCGTGTGTCGTCGTGGGTTGACGCCGACGGGATGTGGAACCTGCGTGGCACGTTCGACCCGGTGTCGGGAGTGCGGTTGGGAGCCAAGTTGGCGGCGACGGGCGAGGCGATGTTCGCCCAGGAAGTCCCTGACGGCTGCCCGGAGGATCCGATCGAGAAGCAGAAATTCCTGGCTGGTCACGCGTTGATGGCCTTGATCGACGGCACCGCCGGCACCACCAAGTCCGGCCGGCCGGCGTATGTGGTGGTCATCGACGCCGATGCTGACCCAGATGTCGAGGGTGTGGGTCCGGTCGCGGAATGGCCGATCCCTGTCGAGATCCCCGCCCGTGTACTCGCTGAACTCGCCGG
The DNA here is from genome assembly GCA_041747915.1 of Ilumatobacteraceae bacterium. Lineage (GTDB taxonomy): Bacteria > Actinomycetota > Acidimicrobiia > Acidimicrobiales > Ilumatobacteraceae > Sva-07. The sequence goes on along the minus strand of JBGTEH010000415.1, from coordinate 2,607 downwards.
TGACGGCGACATCCACACGATCGTGGTCCGCAACGGTGTCATTCTTCACGCGCCGGGCGAGTTGAACTTGGGACGTTCGACACGGTTGGCGAACCGGGCCCAGCGCCGGGCGCTACGTGGCCTGTATCGCGGGTGTGCGATCCCGGGCTGTGATGTTTCGTACGAGCGCTGCAAGTTGCATCACATCATCTGGTGGCGCAACGGTGGTTTGACCGATCTCGAGAATCTGATCCCGGTCTGCTCAAAGCACCACGGCAAGATCCACAACGACAACTGGGTCATCGAGCTCGGACCCAACCGCGAATTGACCCTGCGATTACCCGACGGATCCGTTCAATCGACCGGACCACCAACCCGACGAACCGCCGCTTGACGGCGCATCGTCAGGACGTCGTGTGCGCTCGGGAGCTCTGGGGACACCCCAACGCACACGACGTCACGCCCGTCGAGCCGGGATGCGATGGGTGCAATGGTGAGGTGGCCTGTAAGCGGGATTCGATCGGAGGGGTGCCCGTGACCTGGGACGATGCGACGACATGCGGATCTACCTGGGGAAACTCGCCTGAGTCCTTCCGAGCGATTCCGACGGATTCCAGACATCTCGTGTCACGCTCGTGTCACGTTGCGAGATCGGAGGTGTGATCGAGGTGCGCCAGAATTTGCCGACGGCACGGCGCCCGCTCGGTTCGACGATGAACGGGAATTAGCTAGGGCTTGGCGGGTCGAAGCTGGTGTGTGTGAGCACGATCATCGAAGATCCAGACGTGTCACGGTCTTTGCCGAGTATCTCGCCAAGTCGCTGCGTCACTTCGTCGGCAGTCGCTCGCAGCTGAGCGACATCGACTTCGTGGCCGCAGTTGACGAACCGTCGCTCGGTCGTGATGTAGATCCGGACGAACACGTCATTCGACCGCTCGCCGCCGATGTCAAATTGTTGGAGTAGGTGCCGATGGCTGATGACCATGTCGATTGGAACGAGTGCCGGTCGGGAGAGGGTGCCGTCGATCAGCTGGAGCGAAATCCGGTCGAGATACTCGTCGTGGTGCTCCAGGGTGTGCCGAACTTGTGCGTCGTCGAGAGCTGAGAGGTCGACTCCAGCAAGAATGTCGTTGGCGAGCCAGCCTGCTCTGCGCGTGTGAAGTTTGTACTCGTGGGCGCTCTGCTTCGAGCCCTTGGATCGCTTGGCGACCATCCCCCGAAGGCGCCCCGCTGCTCCGACGGCTTGGGTGAGGTGCCGGTGTACATCGTGATTGACGATGATGTGTCCGCGAGGAGGGTCCTCGCCGATCAGAGAGAGGGCTGCGTCAATTTCAGTGACCACGTTGCTCGCGAGAGTTTCGACCTCCAGGAGATAAATGGACGCGAGTGGGCTGTCTCGAACTTGCTGCCAGATCTCGTCGGCGGTTGCGTTCTGTTCGTCGGTTGCCTTGCTCACCGGTCCTGACGATAGGCGAGGGGCGACCAGGCCATGCTCGGCACAGCGCGTCACGGTCCTCGGCAGCCGATTGAGCCCGCGATTCGTCCGACGGGATCCGGAGTGCCTCGACGTCGGGCATCGGGAGCCGACGCTTAGTCGCGGGGTGGCAGAGAGCCCGGGAGCAAGTTGATCCGACCTCAGTAGCAGCCGATTCGGCGCATCGCGTCGTCGGCGTACTCCATGAGGGCAAGGTTTCGCGCTGCGAGGTCGGATCCGGGTGTCCCTCGGTTGTCGGCGGCGTCGTCGAACCTTGCCTGCAGGGAGGCGCAGTCTCCCTCGGCGGCGAGCGTGTCGACCATGTCCCGATGTGCTGGGAGGAGTCCGGTGGTGCTCGATCCTGGGTTGGATGGCGTGTCGTCGTCCCCGCCGACGAGTGAGTTGACCCCCATCGCTGCGACAAGGATCACGAGGCCGGCGGCGATGAACCAGACCTTGTATCGGTCGAAGAGGCTCGGCTGTCGCTCTTGCGGAGCGTCTGCCGGAGGTGGCTCGGTTGGCTGAGGAGGAGGGAGTCCGTTGCTCGGTCGGCCGTCTCGCGGTGTTCCGGTGTTGTCCGGCCGTCCCATCCGGCGATTGTAGAGGTTCTGGTCGTGAAGGGAGATCACTCGACCGGTTCGTGCCAGGCGAGGGCGATCCTCTCGGGCTCGGTCATCGCGGCCAGCTCGTCGAGTGCGGCGCCGATGTCGGCCTCGAACAGCTCGGTGGTGCCCATTTGGCGCATGTGGCGGTCTCTCGGGCGGGCTGGTCGGTCCGGTAGGTTCTTGGTTCGCATCGTTCGGACCCTCCTCGGTCTCGAGTCGATTGACCGGGGTCGGAGTTCGTCGCTCCGACCTCGATCGCGTACGGGGGGTGATGGTCGCGCCGGTCCCGGTGCTCGACTGGAATCGCTCCCGTGCGATGCGAGCAGACCGGGATCCGGCGGACCTTCCTCGACGACCCGGCGCCCACCTACGGGACCGGGCGTCAAGGAGAACTCGGGTCAGCTCGCGGACGCGATGACCCGGAGGCTCTTGGTCGGGTGCGGACACGCGACCGAGAAGCGGCCCTTGATCCGGGCCTGCGTGCCGTCGGTGCCGAACGAGGCGTGCTCGCTGAAATCGACCTGAAAATCATTGCGGACGACGAGGAAC
>JBGTEH010000414.1:0-1732 GCA_041747915.1 Ilumatobacteraceae bacterium | reverse complement strand
AGCACGTCGGTCGCCCTTCGGGAGCAACGTCGCCCACGGAAACACGTCGGCAACCGTCTGCTCCAAGCCGCCTGGACTGTGCACCATCATGTTGCGCAGCAGCCGAGCCAGCGCCTCGAATGCCTCGGACCGTTCGTCATCTCGATCGGCTTCGCTCAGTCTCAGCGACGGCGCATTTCGGCGACGCAGCACCACGTCGTGATCCGCGAGCTCCGCGACGACATCATTTGGCTGACGCAGGAACTCAGAGAACGGCCGCTCGATCACTCGCATGTCGGCATGATATCTGAACTACATCAGAAGTCAATCCAAACCCGTCGCGCGTCGGGGCCGGTCTCGAAGTGATTGATCGACCCCGACCCACCGACCTCGGCAACAGGTTGGTGCTCTCGATATCGATGTGCTCGATGCCACAACGCGCTGCGCGGGCGAGACGCTTCGAGTTTGTCGACGGTCCGTCTCCGCCGGGATTCTGCAGTGCTCGGCTTATGCGCTAGCGCACTTCCCCATCCGCTCGCATGCGATCGACGACGAGATCAACACCCAGCGTGGCAAAGAAGACACTGCTCCGACTGCGGCCGCTTCGCCACTAGGAACCTTGGGCCGACAGGCGATCGACTCGGCCGGACCTCTCCGAGGAAGACGTCGAAATTTGTGACTGCTGACAAATCGCGGACAATCGGTCGATCACGACGATTCGGGGCCCGCCCGAAGAGCCAATGACCAGGGCATATGCCCTGGTCATTTCGTGTCGGAGGAATGAGTTGCACCATCACCCTTGACATGATTGAGCGACTTCCGGCGGAGACCGACCTCAGCAGCGGACCCAACGACCGACCCGGCGCGACACTGGTTCCTGGGCTTTCGTGGACGCGCCCGGTCGCCGCCCTGGGTCAGAGTCCGAGCAAGTCGGCGATGGGCTCTCGGATCTGTTGGAGCGTCAGGGGCCCGACGTTCGTGTCCGTCGTTTCGACGATGCGGTCGACGCTGATCGTCGTAGGGAGATGCGTCTGAGCGACACCGAACGAGGCGATGGCGACCTCGCTCAACCATCCTCGCTTGACCGTCGTGCAGGGGACGACCACGATCGCGTGTTGGCGGAACTCGAGCACATCGTCGGACGTGACGACGATCGCCGGTCGGATGAACCCGGGCTCACCACGTGCGGGGGTACCGAAGTCGCAGCGGACGATGTCACCGGCTCGCATCAGCGACGTCGCGTGCCGACGCGTCCAGTACGGCCACGTCGTCGTCATCGAGCGGAGCGCTGGAGAGCTGAGCACCGATGATGCGACGACGTTCTCGTCGGATCAGCTTCTCGACCTGTGCGTCGAGCGTGAGCCCGTCGCGATCGGCGAGCTGCCGCAGCGCATCACGGGTCTGGACCGACACCTTGATCGTAGTCGTTTCGCGCATACCCCCGAGTATACCGTTGTCTCCTCACCGGACGGAGCGACCTTGCGGCTGGAGACATGAACCCGCGGGCTGTCGTCAGCCAGATGTCGAACCATGCGACCCGCAGACCCCGCATCTCAACTCGTGAACTGGTTGCGGATCTATTCCGCAACGAGTTCACGAGAACGATGGAACCGTGGTGTCGGAGGGGGGACTTGAACCCCCACGCCCATAAGTAGGGCACTAGCACCTCAAGCTAGCGCGTCTGCCATTCCGCCACTCCGACGTGGTGTGTGGGTCACTGACCCTATCTCGCTGTTCGGTGTGCGCCACCGTT
>JBGTEH010000413.1:0-12890 GCA_041747915.1 Ilumatobacteraceae bacterium | reverse complement strand
ATGGAGGTAGCCCATGCCGCCGAACGGGCCGTAGCCGACGACTCCGACGCCGAGGTCGGTCGTGCGCGCAGGCGCCACGGGACGCAGCAGGCGCGCAACGAACGGTCCGATCGTCGAGTGACGACGCACTGCGTCGAGATCTCCGAGGGCCGTGATCACGAGTCGACCGGCACCGAGTGTGCGAATGGCGATCGTTGGGTGATGCTCGAAGCGCACGCTCGTCGTGGCGACCACCTCGACATCGCCGGCGATGGGCCGCAACGGTCGCAGCGGCGACGACACGGCTACTTCTGGGTCGAGACGCGCAGCCGCAGCGGTGTCGGCGAGCGTGACGAACCACTCGGTCGTCGGGAGGTCGGACACCACCTCGACCCCGGTGAGCGCCGCCGCGCAGTGGTCGTCGGGCTCGACGGCGATCAGAGCCGAGCCACCCGACCGGACGAAGCACTCGATGTCGGACGCCCGAGCGGCGTCGAGCCGACCACTGACGAGCTTCGATTCGTTCCAGCAGTCAGATGCCATCCGGCGACCATACCCAAGGGTCCGCAGCGATGCTCGCTGAGCGCCGAAGCGGCCGATTGCAAGGGATTTCGAGCACGACATCGTGTTGCGACCAGCTCGCAACTAGCGTGATTGGGATGTTGCTCCGCACTTGTCGCTTCCACCGCGCCGTCGCCGTCGGCGCCACCTCCACCTTGATGCTCGCTCTGAGCGCGTGTGGAAGCGACGGGTCGGCTGCCGAGCCGTCCGAGAGCACCTCATCCGATGTCTCCTCCGTCGGCAGTCCGACCGAACAGCTCCAGGTGGTGACGACGGTTGCGCCGATCACGTCGATCGCGGCGAACATCATCGGCGAACGGGCCGAAATCGTGGGAATCGTCCCAGAGGGAACCAACTCGCACACGTTCGAGCCGTCGCCGTCGGCAGCCGAGGTGATGACCACGGCCGACATCGTGTTCATCAACGGGCTGCAGCTCGAGGAGCCGACGAAGGAACTGGCGCTGGCCAACGTCGCAGATGGTGTCGAGATCATCGAACTGGGTGACGAAACCATTCAGCCCGATCAGTACAAGTACGACTTCTCGTTCCCCGAAGATGGTGGCAAGCCGAACCCGCACCTGTGGACCGATCCCACATTGGTGAAGGTCTATGCCGACATCATTCGCGACAACATGGTCGAACTCGACCCCGACGGCACCGACGTCTACAACGCCAATTTCGACGAGTTCGAAGCGTTGGTCGACGAGTTCGATGCCGCGATCACCGAGTCGTTCGCGACCATCGCCGACGACGACCGCAAGCTGGTCACTTATCACGACGCCTATGCGTACTTCGCCGACACGTACGGCTGGAACGTCATCGGGGCGATCCAACCGTCGGACTTCGGTGACCCGACACCGAAGGAAGTCGCCGACCTCATCGATCAGATCGAGTCCGAGAATGTGACGGCGATCTTCGGCTCCGAGGTCTTCCCGTCGCCGATCCTCGAACAGATCGCCAAGGAGACCGGCGCGACCTATGTCGACGACCTGCGCGATGACGACCTGCCGGGCGAACCCGGCGACGACGACCACTCCTGGCTCGGACTCATGAAGTTCAACTTCGTCACGATGACCGAGGCGCTGGGTGGCGATGCGTCGGCACTCGCTGACTTCCCCGTCCGCAACGTGGCTGCCGACCAGGCGGAGTACCCGCAGTGAGGCCGTCGTGAAGGATTCCTCGTCGGTCACACCGACGAGCGAGCTGATCGTCGTCGACGACCTGACGGTCAACTACTCGGGCGGCGCACCGGTGCTCATCGACGTCGACCTGACGATCGAGTCAGGTGACCTGATCGGCATCGTCGGGCCGTCGGGGTCTGGCAAGTCGACGCTGCTCAAGGCGATGCTCGGCACCGTGTCGCCGGTGGCCGGCTCGGTGAGGCGCCGAGCGGGTCTGGCCGTCGGACTCGTTCCGCAAGTGGAGACGATCGACTGGAACTTCCCGGTCACCGTTGCCGAATGTGTCGGCATGGCGCGCGCCCGCGGGTTGCGGATGCCCTGGATCAACAAGACCGAGCGCGCCGAGATCGCCGCGGTGCTGGACCGTCTGGGGATCGGCGGTCTCGGCACTCGACACATTCGCGAGCTGTCAGGGGGCCAGCAGCAGCGCGTCTTTCTCGCCCGTGCCCTTTTCACCAAGGCCGAGGTCATCTTCCTCGACGAGCCGACGTCAGGACTCGACGTGAGGACGCGTCACGACGTGTTGCACCTTCTCGACGACCTCAACGCCGACGGTCTCACGATCGTGCTCACCACCCACGACCTCAACGGGATCGCCGCGCACCTCCCGACCCTCGTGTGCCTCAATCGATCGGTGATCGGGGCAGGACGCCCTGACGAAGTCCTCGTGCCCGACGTGCTCGAGCGCACGTACGGCTCGCCGATGGAGGTGCTCGAACACGGCGGCATGCGCGTGGTGGTGGATTCGCCGCTCGCGTCGAACGTCACCCCGCTGCGGCGCGCGGCTGGTGGAGCGGGAGCGCCATGAGCTGGTCGGAGCTGCTGCGACCCTTCGAGTTCGAGTTCTTCCGCAACGGCCTGTACGTCGCCACGATCGCCGGCGCGTTGTGCGGGGTCGTGGGTTGCTACGTGGTGTTGCGCAACATGAGCTACATCGGCCACGGGCTGTCGCACTCGATCTTCGGCGGCTACGCCGTCGCCGGTCTGGCGGGGGTGAACCTCTTTCTGGGTGCCGGTATCTGGGGCGTGATCACTGCGCTCGCGGTCGGTGGCATCGTGCGGCGCCGTCCCATCGGATCCGACGCTGCGATCGGTGTCGTGACCACGGCATCGTTCGCGCTCGGGCTCGCCCTCGTACAGCTGTACGGCTCGCCTGGCCGCAACGCCGACGCGCTGCTGTTCGGCAACGTCCTCGGCGTGACCTCGTCGGACGTCTGGCGCATCGTCGGTGTGGCGCTCGCCACTGCGGCCATCGTGTTCTTCTTCTACCGTCAGCTGCTCTTCACGACGTTCGACTCACAGGTGGCTGCGGCGACGGGGGTACGGACCGCGTGGATCGACGCGCTCCTGATGATCGTGCTGTCGGCGACCGTTCTCGCCACGATGAACGTGATGGGTGTGACGTTGATCGCAGCCACGCTCGTCGTGCCCGCGGTGGTGGCGCGCATGCTGACCGACAGCTTCTCCACGATGCTCGCGCTGTCGGCGGTGATCGGCGCGGTCAGCGGCTTCGTCGGCATGAACGCCAGCTATCACCTCGACGTGGCGTCGGGCCCGACGATCGTGCTCACGACGGCGTGCTTCTTCATCGTGGCCTACGTGTTCGGCGGCCGTCTGCGCCGCCGAGCGGCCACCGTCGCGCACGCCCACTGACACCCCACATGTAACGCTGGTGTCAGACACCAGCGTTACATTCAGGCGGCGCGGAGGGCGGCCATCACGGAGGCCCAACGATCGGGATCGCTCGCATAGGGCGCGTAGAAGCTGATGCGCTGGATCACGTCGCCGTAGCGCTTCGCGAGCTCCGGAGCGATGTGTTCGGGCTCTCCGACGACAGCGAACGTGTTGAGGATCTCGTCGTCGATGAGCGTGCCCATCTTGGCCCACTCGCCCTGCTTGGACAGGGTGTTCAGTTCGTCCTGCAGTCCGCCCCAGCCGTGGATCTCCAACACGTTGCGATACGCCGGCGTCGAACCGTAGAACGCGATCTGCTGACGTGTTCCCGTGGCCGCGGCTTCGAGTTCCTGATCGTTGCCGCCCGTCACCACGAACGACGGTCCGATGATCTCGAAGCCCTCCATGGTCTTGCCGGCCTTCGCCCGACCGCGCTCGAGCGCCGGGATGGTGACCTCGCGCAGATACTTCTCCGTGGTGAAGCCGTGGCAGATGAAGCCGTCGCACACCTCGCCCGCAACCTCGGTCATCAGTTCGCCGACGCCGGCGAGGAAGACCAGCGGCGGTCCGAACCCGTCGAGATCGCTCGGGTTCGGCGTGAAGAACGGCGTCATCAGCGTGTGGGTGTAGAACTCGCCACGGAAATCGAGCTTCTCGCCCGTCAACCACGTGTTCCAGATCGCCCGCATCGCCAGGACCATCTCGCGCATGCGCGGTGCAGGGTGGCTCCACTCCATCGAGAAGCGCTTCGTGATGTGTGGCTTGATCTGGCTGCCGAGACCGAGGATGAACCGGCCGCGCGAGTAGGCCTGGAGATCCCAGGCGGTGTTCGCAAGCGTCATCGGGTTGCGGGCGAAGGCGACGGCGATCGACGTGCCGAGCTCGAGTTGCTCGGTGTGTTCGGCCGCCAACAACAGCGGCAGAAAGGGATCATGAGATGTCTCCGCGGTCCACGCACCCGAGTACCCAGCGGCCTCCACCTCCTTCGCGTTCTCCGCCGCGCTGCGCAGGTCCATGCCGATGTTGCCGTCGATCTTCATACGCCCGACGCTACGCGAGGCGGACTTCGGCGGTCCGATCGAACGTGAGTGTCAGTCCTGGTCGCGCAGGAACTGCTGGATCTCGTCGGCCAGTTCGTCGCCGGAGCGCATCTCGAACGCAGGTCCGGGAGCCGGATCGCCGTCGGTGGAGGCGTCGTACATTTCCTCGAGCTGGCGCAGCATCGTGACGTGATCGGAATTGTCCGCAATCGACGCGTCGATCATGTTGCGCTGCGGGCCCACCGCAGCGCGCAGATCGGCCGCGGCCACCTCGATCCCCGTCACCTCGGTCAACCCGTCGAGCAGCGCAACCGACGCCGCTGGATAGGGGAGCGCTGACACGTAGTGGGGAACCTGCACCCAGATTCCGAGCGCAGGGATCTTGACCGCGTGCATCGCATGTTCGAGGGCGGCGGCCATGCCTGCGGGCACGTCGACCGAACTACGCGCGAACGTAACGTTGGCGAGAACCTCCGTCGACGGTGACGAACACGACAGCCGCGGCGTGCGGGTGTGTGGAGCGGCGAACGGGTAGGCGCCGAATGCGACCATGCGGGTGACGCCCAGCTCGACCGCGATCTCCGAGATCGCCCGGGCGAAGCGGTGCCAGGCCATGTCGGGCTCGGGACCGGTCAGGACCAGGACGTCACGGCCCGAGGTGGACCGCCCGGCACGCAGCTCGATCGTCGACCAGATCAGGTCGGTGTTGACGCCGTCGCGCAGTTCCATGACTGGTCGCCGGGCCCGAAAGTCGATGAACGTGTCGTCGTCGAAACGCACGAGAGGAGTGGACTCGCATTCCTTCGACAGTGCGTCGGCCGCCGCTGCACCGGCACCCGCGGCATCGATCCACCCCGTGAGCATCACCACCAGGACCGGCTCGTGGAGCATCGGTTCATCGACCAGCCACTGATAGGCGCCGTCGCCACCCGCTCGCGCCACGGGTTCGTTCACGCCAACGCTTCCAGGTAGCGCTCGGCACTCGCCGCGGCCTGCTCGACCTGCAACTTGAACGGTGCCAACTCCTCGGGTGGACGATCGCCCAGCGCACCGCCGAGGTACCGGGAGTAGACACCCTCGATGATGCAGGAGAGCTTCCAGAACGCGAAGGCAACGTAGAAATCGAGCTGCGAGATGTCACGCCCCGACACCTCGGCGTACCGCTCGGCGAGTTGCGGACGATCCCAGAAGCCGGTGGCCGACGTGGCCGTGCCACTCCACGCTCCCTCGGCATCGTTGGGTCCGTTCCAGTACACCTGGAGCAGCCCGAGGTCGGCGAGCGGATCGCCGAGCGTGCAGATCTCCCAGTCGAGTACTGCGACCACGTTGCCGTCGTCGTCGACCATGCAGTTGTCGAGGCGGTAGTCGCCGTGGACGATGGTGGCCGGGCCTTGTTCGGGGATCCGCTCCAGGAGCCGGTCGTGGACGCGATCGACAGCGGCGAGTTCGCGAGTCTTGCCCTGGTTCCACTGGCTGTACCAGCGCTTGAGTTGGCGCTCGATGTAGCCGTCGTGGCGGCCGAGTTCGGACAGTCCGGCTGCATCGAGATCGACGGCATGGATCGCCGCCATCGTGTCGACCAGCGAACGACTCGCGTTGGCGCGCGACGACTCGTCAACGAGTGCCGACTCCGCGATCGCCCGGTCGCGCAACACGTGACCGTCGACGAAGCCCATCACGTAGAACGGCGCGCCGTTGACGCCGACATCGTCGCAGAACCCCTTCACCGGTGGCACCGGAACCGCCGACGTCTGCAGGCCGGCGAGGATGCGGTGCTCGCGACCCATGTCGTGTGCGCTGGCGAGAACGTGACCGAGCGGAGGACGCCGCAGCACGAATCGGGCGCCGTCGGATCCGGTGACGCGGAACGTGAGGTTGGAATGTCCGCCTGCGATCACGTCGAACGTGAATGGGGCGATCGCTCCAGCGACGTTCGATTCGAGCCACGTCGTCACGGATGCAACGTCGATGCCCGGCACTGAGTTCATCGAAGCATGTTCCCACTCATGTGCTGCTGAGGGTACTCATCGGCCACCGGTAGCGTTGGGTCCATGGCAGTCATCGATGTCACCGACGCAACGTTCCAGACCGAAGTGATCGAGAGGTCCGCGCAGCTTCCGGTCGTTGTCGATCTGTGGGCGCCGTGGTGCGGGCCGTGCAAGACCCTCGGGCCGATCATCGAGAAGGTCATCGACGAAACCGGCGGCAAGGTGGTGCTGGTGAAGGTCAACGTCGACGAGAACCCGGCGCTCAGCCAGGCGTTCAAGGTGCAGTCGATTCCCGCGGTGTACGCCGTCAAGGACGGTGAGATCGTCGACGGGTTCATGGGTTCGTACCCCGAGCACTCCGTCAAGGAGTTCGTCGACGCTCTGCTGCCGAGCCAGGACGAGGTGGCTGTTGCCGAGCTGCTCGTGGCGGGCGACGAAGCGAGCCTGCGCACGGCGCTGTCGATGGAGCCGGCCAATGAAGATGTGATCGTCGCTCTCGCCGAATTGCTCATCGCCGACGACAAGGCCGACGAGGCGCTGGCACTTTTGGCGCGCATTCCCGAGTCGGACCGCACGCGACGCGTCGCCGCGCTGGCGCGTGTCGGTGAGGCCCCTCAGGACGACTACGACGATCAGCTCGCAGCGTTGCTGGATTTGGTCAAAGACGACGACGAGGCCCGCCAGAAGTACGTCGATCTGCTCGAGCTGATGGGCGCCCACGATCCGCGCACGGCCGAACATCGGCGCCGACTCACGTCGCGTCTGTACTGATCTCGTCGTCTCTCGGATGATCGGTGAGGAAGCCGGTCAATCGATGTTGGAACAGCCCGACGACTTCGCTGTAGCGACGTCGCAGACGAGCAATTGTGTCGCCGGGCGCCAGTGATTTCGGAAGTTGGGGATCGCTGCGTAAGAACCGTTGGGCGCTCGCGAGCGAGACGAACGCGTCGGCGAGTGCTTCGTTGCGGTCGCTCGATCCGAGCGCGTCGTCGGTCGCTTCGAGCACCTCCACGTGCTCCGCCGCTACTCGCTCGAGGCTGTCGAGATCCCACAACCGGTCGACGAGGGCGGGCGCGTCGCCGATCAGCAGCGGGCCGCGCGTCAACGCGACTCCAGGGAGATCGGACGGCACATCGATGTTTGCGGGCCGCAACCACACGTCGGGTCGGAGTTCGCCAAAGCGAGAGCCGATCACTCGTGCCCGGAAGTCTCGGCGCTGTGCGACCGGCCGACGCTCGTCGAGCACGACCGCGACCCACCAGGTGTCGTCCCACGTCGCCGGCGGATCGGATCGTCCGGCGTCCTGTTGAGCCTGACGTTCGAGCAAGCGGAGGCCGAGCCGATAGGTGCCGTCCGAATTCGTGAGTTCGCCGAGCGCAACCATCCGCGACAGCGCGGTTCGTGCGGCGCCGTCGCTGATCCCGAACAGGGAGGTGAACGCGAGCAGCCGGCCCACCGGCATCGAAGGGGGGTGCGAGCCGAGCAACACCGACAGCACGATCGAGCGGGGGTTCAGGGGCCGCAGGTCTCGGTCTCGATCCGCTGAGCCCGAGGCCCGTGTCATACGAATGTTGCTCACGGTGATCGGATACCGTAACATCACGGCATGACCGATGTGGCGTCGCCGGAGACGATGGTGCCGCCGATCGACGCGCTCGCCGATGTCCTGCCGACCGAACGCCTCAACGAACGGGGCAAGCCTCGACCGCCGCTGCGCAACGAGCTTCGCCGCATCTCCAACGGTCGCAACGCGCTCGCGGTCGTGAGCACGCTCGCACAGTCGTTCGGCGTGGTGATCGCGGCAGCGTGGATCAACACGTGGTGGTCGTACCTGCTGGCGTTCGTGCTGATGGTGCGCGGCCACGTGTGCCTGAACATCCTTGCTCACGAAGCAGCCCATCGGCTGCTGTTTACCCGTCGCCGGATCAATGACGGCGTCGGGCGGTGGCTGCTCGCATACCCGACGTATCAGGCGATGCTGGCCTACCGTCGGGCTCACTTCGCCCATCACCGTGACGAGATGGGACCGGACGAACCCGACATCGGGCTCTACTCCGGCTATCCGGTGCCGCGTGACTCCTGGCATCGCAAGCTTCGCCGCGACGCCACGGGCAACAGCGCGTCGAAGAATTTCCGCTCGTTGTATCAGGCTCTGCGGCGGGGCCAGACCGAGGCGAAGCAGATCGTTGCGCTCCAGGCGGTCATGCTCGGCACCTCGATCCTGTTCATGCGTCCTCTGGCCTACCTGGTCTGGATCCTGTCGTGGTCCACGTTGTGGAAGGTGTCCAACCGCCTTCGCTCGATCGCCGAACACGGCGGCATGGTGCGTTCGAAGGACCGCCGGCTGACCACCCATGTCATCCGCCAGAGCCGCCTCGCGCGCTACTGGATGGTGCCGTACAACACCGGTTGGCACCTCGCTCACCACGTCGACATGGGCGTGCCGTGGTACAACCTCCCGCGCCTGCACCAGGAACTCGTGACGTCGGGCTGGATCACCGAAGCAATCGAGTATCCGACCTACCGCGCCTTCTGGCGCGCCGCCTCGTCCCGCTGACCTGAAACGCTGGGGTCAGACCCCACCGTTTCAGGTTGGGTTGGTGGGCCGCGGCGGTAGGTTCTCGGTACCGACTTCCTCCTGTTGATGTGTGCGCGTTGCGCACGCTGCGGTCGAGGAGTCGATGGTGGAACCCCTGCAGAGACCCGTGTCGCCAGGATCGTTGGCGACACGGACGAGAACGTGGCTCGAGTGGTTCGGCGTCGGTCGCCTAGTGGCTGCGACCGTTGCGACGGCGGTGGTCTGCGTCGGAGCATTCTGGCTGATCAGCAACCCACCCCCGCCGACCGAGGCGTCACTCCCGATGGCGACCACCAGCTCGGTGCTCGCACCGCCGATCGACGTCGGCGAACCACCGTCGACCACCGGTGCCACGTTGGTGGTCCACGTGGCGGGTGCCGTGGTCGCGCCGGGCGTCTACGAACTCGCCTCCGGCACTCGTGTCCGCGACGCGATCGAGGCCGCCGGAGGACCCACCGAGTTGGCAGACGTCGACGTACTCAATCTCGCTGGCGTCGTCATCGACGCCACGCGTGTCTACGTGCCGGTGGTCGGCGAGCTGGTTCCGACCGAGGCCTTCACTCCGTCTGACGCCGCTGCGACCCCGGCGGGCCCCATCGATGTCAACCGCGCGACCGCCGACGAACTCGACCGACTTCCGGGGATCGGCCCGGCGACTGCGACGGCGATCATCACCGAGCGCGAGCGCAACGGACCCTTCGTCGGTGTCGATGATCTCGACCGGGTATCGGGGATCGGCCCGGCGAAGCTCGACGCGCTGCGCGAGTTGGTGACGACCTGATGGCGGCGCGATCAGGCCCGTTCAGAACAGTGAGTCGGAGATCACACTGGCGGAAATCGCAAGGGCCAAGCAGCATCCGGCCCAGATTCCGCCGCACATCCACGCGTAGTGGTGCCAATAGTCGTTCCACGTCGCCATCGGGTTTCGAGTTGCACGTCGCGACGCCAGGAGCCCCACCAGAATCCACAGCAGCGCCGATGCGCCGATCGCCAACGCGTAGCGGTCCGTGTCGGCGAAGGGTGCGCCGACGAGGAGCAGCCCGGGCGCTGCGCACACTCCGCCAATCAGCCCGACCGCTCCGCTCCAGGTCGCATCTGACCATCGCAACGCGCCGTATGCGATGGCACCGAGAATCGCTGGCGCCACGAGGCCCATCGGCGGCCCCCAGGTACGGATGCGCGATCGATACCATCGCGGGCCCTCGATCAGCGGCGCGGGCGTCAACGAGTGGTAGGCGGGTGGCCGGGCACCAGGGGGAACGGGGGTGAACGACGTCACGGACAGCCAATGTTACGACCAATCGCCCGGCGAATCGATGCGCCCGGTCGGCGACGATCCACTCGCGGTCGGCGACGGGGCGATCGTCTGTATCGCCCTCGTGGCGTCCATCGCGGTGTGGACCGCATCGCCGGTGACTGCGGTGATCGCTGCTGTTGCGTTGTCAGGGCTGGTTCCCTCGGTCAGACACGCCGGACCGCGATGGTTGGGCGTGGCGGTGCTCGTGGCAGTCGGCGCCGGCATCCATTCGCGTCAGAGCTGGCACGACCTGGCGCCTGACCAGCTCGGCACCTTCACCGGGTGGGCGGCGTTGATCGACGACCCCAAGCCGTACCCATCGAGCACGCGCGTGATCCTCGAGATCCACGGCGAGCGCTACGAGATGTGGTCGCGTGGACGCGCCCAGCAACAGCGGGTGATGCAGTGGCGTGGCGGTGAGTGGGTTCGTATCCGCGGCGAACGCGTTGCGCTCGACAGCAGCCGGGCGCGTCGGGTCGCCTGGCAGCATGTCGTGGGGCGGTTCGACCTCGAATGGGTGAGTGACGTGGCGCCTGGTGGGCCGGTCGCACGAGCGTCGAATCGCGTCCGGGCAGCGATCGAGCGGGCCGCCGAGTTCATTCCCGATCCGCACGGCGCGTTGTATCGCGGGCTCGTGATCGGCGACGATCGAGAGCAGCCGCGGGTCATGATTGTGCGCTTCCGAATGAGCGGGCTGTCGCACTTGACTGCGGTCTCGGGTCAGAACGTGGCGTTCGTCCTGGCGGCGTGCACACCGCTGCTCGTTCGGCTCCGGCCATGGTGGCGGTGGGCTGCCACGATCGCACTGATCGCCTGGTTCATCGTGATCACCCGGTTCGAACCGTCGATCCTGCGCGCCGGCGTGATGGCCGGGCTGTCGGCAACTGCATTCGTGACGGGTCGCGAGCGTTCACCCGTGCGCCTCCTGGCGCTCGCAGTGACGGGGCTCCTGCTCATCGACCCGTTGTTGCTCTGGTCGATCGGATTCTGGCTGTCGGTCGGAGCGACCGCCGGTGTGTGCACAGTGGGTCCGTGGCTGGCTGCCCGCTTTGCAGTACTCGGGCCGGTCGCGCTGCCGTTGGGCATCACGCTCGGAGCGCAACTCGGCGTCGTCGTGCCGAGTGTCGTGGTGTTCGGCCGGCTGCCCGTGGTGAGTGTTGTCGCCAACCTTCTCGCCGTACCGGTGGCCGGGTTCGTGATGCTCTACGGGCTGCCGGCGGGCCTTGTCGTCGGTGTACTGCCGGCTGTCGGTCCGGTCGTGATGTATCCAGCGCGCATCGGGACCACATGGGTCGACACGGTTGCCATGCTCGGCGCTCGGCTCGAACCCGGTCCGCCGTGGTCGTGGATCGGCTGGGTCGCCATCGTGTCGGTCGTGGTCGCGTGGGCGACGTGGGCCAGGTTCCACGACCGTTGAAACGATGCGGTAAGAATCGTGGTCTCCATGGCGATCCACCTCCTGAGCGGCAATGACGAGTCGGTCCTGCGATCGGCCGTCCACCAACTCGTCGACGAACTCGTCGGGCCGGGCGACCGTGCCCTGATGGTCGACGAGTTCGACGGCGACGAGTACGAACTGCGTTTCGTGGTCGATGCCGCGCAGACGCCGTCGTTCCTCACCGACAAACGCATCGTGGTCGCGCGGGGAGTTGGTCGATTCGGCACCGAGGAGCTCTCGCCGTTGGTGGCCTATCTTGCCGACCCTCTCGACTCGTGCGATCTGGTGCTGGTGGTCGACAGCGGAGCCGTGCCCAAGAAGCTCGGCGACGCCGTCAAGGTGGTCGGCTCGCTCACCAACACGTCGCCGCCCAGCCGGCCGAAGGACCGCCAACAATGGATCTCCGAGCGCATTGCCGAGGCTGGGCTGCGGATCAAGGCGGATGCGGCTTCACAGCTCGCACAATGGCTGGGGGAGGACGCCGGTCGCCTCGACGGAATCCTCGCCACGTTGGCCAGCACCTACGGCAGTGACCATGTGCTCACCTTTGCCGACGTCGAACCGTTCCTCGGCGATGCGGGCGGCGTGCCGCCGTGGGACTTCACCGACGCCATCGATGCCGGACAGACGACGGCTGCGCTGACGCTGATGGGGCGGATGATGCATGCCGGAGGTCGTCATCCGCTCGTGGTGATGTCGATCCTGCACAAGCACTATGTGGAGCTGGCCCGCCTCGACGGGGTGCAAGCGCGATCGGAAGCGGACGCTGCGAACGCAACCGGCCTCAAGGGATATCCCGCCAAGAAGGCGCTGCAGACCTACGACCGACTGGGCGGTCCATCGGTGAAGCGAGCAATCGAGCTGATCGCGCAGGCCGACCTCGATCTTCGAGGCGCCAAGGACCTCGATCCCGAACTCGTGATGGAGGTCCTCGTCGCCCGACTCTCCAAACTCCGCCGCTGACGCTTCCCCAGAACCGAAAAATGCGCTGATGTGCCCGCTCAGCGGGCACATCAGCGCACATTTCGGGGTGGGAAGGCTCAGGTGGAGGCGTTGACCTTCTTCATGAGGCGGCTCTTCTTGCGCGCTGCGGCGTTCTTGTGGATGATTCCCTTGGACGCGGCGCTGTCGATGCGCTTGATGGCGAGACGCAC